>JAJRYE010000087.1 GCA_024275895.1 Alphaproteobacteria bacterium
ATAAAATCGGGGACAATGCCGGATTTTTCAATATAGGGGGTGATCTGCGCCCCCTTGAACAGGCCGTGATCCGTCACGAGGACGGTTTTGAGCCCCGCCGCTGCGCCGCCGAGGATATCCGTGTGCAGGGTATCGCCGACCATGGCCATGCGCCCGGGCGGGCAGTTGATGCCGCTGGCGCTCAGACGCCTTTTGGCCTCATCAAAGGCATTGCCGAACGGCTTGCCGTAAAAGCGCGGCGCCATGCCGGTGGCATCGGCAATCATATGGGTAAAATGCCCAGGTTCCTGGGAGAGGCCGTTTTCACGCGGCGCAACCAGATCGGGATTACCCACCAGCAGCGGGCGCGGATTGGTTTTCAGGGCCTGGCTCATTCTTGTCTGCAATGCGCGCGACCAGTTTTGCGCCGAGAGGAAGACAAACCCGTCCACCCGATCAAAAGCGCCCGGGTTTTCAGCCAGTGATATGGTGTTTGGCGCCAACTCCTCCATCCTTGACAAAAGCGGCGCGGCCACGCCCCAGCTCATTTTGCGTGGATAGCTTGCAAGCGCATTGATGAGAAGATCACGGCTTGAGATGATCTCGTCCCGGGTAAATTCATAGCCGAATTTGCGGTATTTTTGCGGCGCCTCGCGGCTGGAACGGGTAGCGGCATTGGTGAGGACAAACAGGGTTTTCCCCAGAGCGCGCAACCGGCTGATGCGCCGCGGCGCGCCGGGGATGGCGGTTTCGCCGATATTCAGGACGCCAAAGGCATCAAGCAGAAAGACATCAAAATGATCCGCCAGTTCGCCCAGATTCCGGGCATGAACCGGATGTTTGGGGAAATTTCCCTTTGGCAGACGATGGCGGATTTGCTCATAACGGGCAAAGCTCCAGGCGGCGTCAATACCCTTTATGACCAGAGCAGGTTGCATATCTTCAGATGATCGCACCGCGCACCTTGGCGGAGACCCATTCGCTGATCACGACTGCGACCAGAATCACCAGCAGTATGAGTGCCACCTGCGGCCAGGCCAGCACATTCATCGAAGCTTGCAACTGCATACCGATGCCGCCGGCGCCGACATAGCCCAGAACAGTGGATTCGCGGATATTGATATCCCACCTGAATACCGAAATCCCGGCAAAGGTGGGCATGATCTGCGGCACGATACCATAGGCGATTTCCTGCCAGCGGCTGGCGCCGGTGGCGGTGATGGCCTCGATCTGGTTGCGGTCAATCTCTTCGATCGCCTCATAGAGCAATTTGGCGACAAAACCGATGGAGCGCAGGGCGATAGCGATGGTGCCGGCCAGAACGCCTGGGCCGATGATGGTGACCAGAAGCAGGGCCCAGATGATCGAGTTGATCGAGCGCGAGCCGACGATGATAAACAGCGCCACGGGGCGGATGAAATATTTGCTCGGCGTGGTGTTACTGGCGGCCAGGAAGGCAATCGGGACTGCGATGATGATCGATATGGCGGTGCCGATGGTGGCGATATTGATGGTGTCCCAGACCGGCCACCAGAGTTGCTCCATATAACTCCAGCGCGGCGGCAACGCGCGGGTGAGGATATCATCGGCGATGCGCGGCGCGTCCATGACAAAGACCCAGGTCGTGGCCCTGGATATCTGCTGCCAGCAATACATAAACACCATGATCCCGGCCATCCAGCCGGCCCAGACAAGAAGCTGGGCGTTGCGGTCACGGCGCTGCCAGATTTTGCTTCCGGCCTGACTGGTGAAAACGGCCATTACTGCAACCTCGCACGGATCAGGCTGGATGAATATTCAAGCGCCATGACGATGATGATGATGGTCAGGATAATAGCGGAGGCGGTGTCGAACTCATAGCGGTCAAAGGCGGTGTTCAAGGTGGCGCCGATGCCCCCTGCCCCGACCAGCCCGACCACAGAGGAGTGGCGGAAATTGGAATCGAGCCGGTACATGGACAGGCCGATCAGGCGCGGCATGAATTGCGGCTGGATGCCGTAATTGATCCATTGCATCCACGAAGCGCCGGTGGCCCGGACCGCCTCGGCCTGGGATTTCTCAGCCCCCTCGATCTCTTCGGCCAGCAATTTGGCCAGAAAGCCGATGGAGGCAAAGGCAAGGGCGATGAAGCCGGCAAAGGGCCCAAAGCCGAAAATTGCCACCATGAACAGGGCAACGATGATCTCGTTCAGGGAACGCGAGACAGTGATAATGCCGCGGCAGAGCAGATAGACCGGCAGGACCGAGATATTGCGCGCCGCGCCAAGCCCGATGGGCACCGACATGATCAGCCCGACGACAGTAGCCGCCACGGTCATGACCAGGGATTCAACAATCCCTTCAAATATCGCGCCGCCGCGGCTGATGAAATCAGGTTTCATGAAGGACAAGACAAATTTAAGGCCGCGGTCGAGCCCCTCATAAACCCGTATCCAGTTGATGTCCATGGAGGCAAAGGCGAGGATAAAATAAACCGTAAACCCGATGATCAACCCCCAGCGCAGGGCCGGATTTTCAATAAAGGGCGGCTTCTTCCAGACCCGGGGCGCGGCGGCGGATTCACTCATGCAACCGCCTCCGCGATTTCCTCGCCGTTTTCCTCCACTTCTTCAATCGTGGCCTCCCAGTCCTCCTCGCCATAAATATCGGTCAGGACCTCAGGGGTCAAATCCTCGGGCGGGCCGTCAAAGACGACCTCGCCGGTACGAAGCCCGATGACACGCTCGACATACATCTGGGCCAGGGCGACATCGTGGATATTGACGATGGCGGCAAGGCCCCGCTCGGCGCAAAGCTCTGTGATCAGGCGCATGATCTGGCGCGCGGTTTTGGGATCAAGCGATGCGGTGGGTTCGTCCACCAGCAACAGTTTCGGGTTTTGAATCAGGGCGCGGGCGATGCCGACGCGCTGGCGCTGACCGCCCGAAAGCGCATCGGCGCGCTTGTCGGCCATATCAGCGATGCCGACCCGCTCCATCAGCCGGAACGCCTCGTCAATATCGCTTTGGGGGAATTTGCGGAACCAACTGCGCCAGAAGCCGACATAGCCAAGGCGCCCCGAAAGCACGTTCTCCATCACCGAAAGCCGCTCGACGAGGGCATATTCCTGAAAGATCATGCCCATGTGTCGCCGCGCCTTGCGCAAGGCAGAGGAACCAAGAACGGTGAGGTTGATGTCGTCGAGGATCGCAGCGCCGGATGTGGGCTCAACCAACCGGTTGATGCAGCGGATCAGCGTGCTTTTGCCGGCCCCTGACGGACCAATCAGGGCAACGACCTGCCCGGTCGGGATCTCCAGCGTGACATTGTTCACCGCCAGATCACCGGTCAGATAGCGCTTGGTGAAATTCTCAAGACGAAGCATAAGCCCCCCATAATCGCAGACACATCGCCGCCGCCGCCAAAGCGGAAAATGACGAAATGAAGAATTATCCGGCGCTGGCGCTTGCCCTCACGCAAACGCCGGAGACATGTTGAGCTTATTTACAGGCGTAGGAAACGCCGTTGGCTTTATCAATGGTGCGGATCACGGCCCAGAATTTTTTATAAGTCATGGGCAGGAACTGGCCTTCCTTTGACTTTTCAAATTCTTTTTGCAGCGATGAGCCTTCCCATTTGAAATTGAAGAAGGCGTCCTTGATCTTCTTTCTCAGTTCCGGCTTGAGATTGTACACGGTACCAAAGCCGGTGGTGGGGAAGGTCTGGGATTTATAGATCGTTATGGTTTGCTCAGGCGTGATCACCTTGCGCAGGATCATGCGCGCCTTGACCGAATTGGCGATAGAGGCGGCGGGGTAATCCTTGTTGGCAACGCCGAGGATGGAGTTGTCATGCTTGCCGGAAAACACCGCCTTGAAATCGCGGTCCTTGATCATGTTGAACTCGGCTTTCAAAATCGCCGAAGGGGCTTTAAAGCCTGAATTTGATGTCGGCGAGGTAAAGGCGATGGTTTTGCCCTTGATGTCTTCAACCTTTTTGCTGCCAGCACCGGGGTAGGTGATGATTTCCATCTCATAGCCGAAATTGCCGTTTTTGCTCGCCATGATGGTGAAAGGCGCAAAACCGGCACAGTTGACGGCGAGCGGGTTGGAGCCGGTGTTAAAGCCGGAAATATGAAGCCGTCCCGAGCGCATGGCCTCGATCTGGGCCGCGTTTGACTGGACGGGGAAGAACATGACTTTCTTGCCGGTTTCCTTTTCCAGATGAACAAGGAAATCGGACCAGGCTTCCTTGTAAACCGCCGGGTCCTCCACCGGGGTGTAGGCAAAGATCAAGGTTGCCGGATCGGCCCATTTTGAAGGATCGGTGGGGGTGTCCGCGATCATGTCGCCGTCGCGATCGCAAAAGCGTTTGTCGAGATCACCGCGCGGGCAATCTTCGGCCGAGGCTGACGGCATGGCAAGCCCGAGCCCGGCAACAAGCGCGGCGCATGATAACAGTGTCCTGGTGAAATTCATAATCTGCTCCCGTATTCTTCTCTTTTGTTGGATCTGCCCTTTTCCGGGTCAAATCATGGTAGAAATCTAAGAACAGTTATCAGCGATATGCAAGCGAAATATGCAGATCAGGACAGAACCCTGGAAACACTCTTGCGCCAGCCCTGATATTTTTGCTCGCGCGTTGCTGCATCCATCGCCGGCGTAAAGCGGCGCTCATAGCTCCAGCTTTTGGCGAATTCGTCCCTGCCGGGATAAATGCCGCTCTTGTATCCGGCCAGCCAGGCGGCCCCCTTGGCGGTTGTCTCCAGAACGCCGGGGCGGTCAACCTCAGCATCCAGCATGTCGGCAAGAAACTGCATGGTCCAGTTCGAGGCCACCATGCCGCCATCAACGCGCAAAACGGTTTTGGCGCCGCTCGCATCAGGCCAGTCCTGCTGCATGGCTTCGAGCAGATCGCGCGTCTGGTAGCACACCGCTTCGAGTGCGGCGCGGGCAATCTCGGCCGGTCCGGTGGCGCGGGTCAAACCAAAAAGCCCGCCCCTGGCCTCGGCATCCCAATAAGGCGCGCCAAGGCCGGTGAAGGCGGGGACGAGGTAAACATTCTGGGTCTCATCGGCTCTTGCCGCCAGTTCCGAGCTCTGGGCGGCGCTGTTGATAATTCCCAGCCCGTCGCGCAGCCATTGCACCGCCGCGCCGGCGATGAAGATCGAGCCTTCCAGCGCATAGACGGGCTTGCCGTCCAGCTGATACGCGATGGTGGTCAGCATGCGGGTTTTTGAACTCACCGCCTGATCACCGGTGTTGAGAAGGGCAAAGCAGCCCGTGCCATAGGTGGATTTCATCATGCCGGGTTTGAAACAGGCCTGGCCGATAGTGGCGGCCTGCTGATCGCCGGCGATGCCGCGTATGGGCAGGGGCGCGCCAAGAAGCTGCGGCGAGGTTGTGCCAAACCCGGCAGCGCAATCACGCACCTGCGGCAGCAGGGCGGCGGGAATATCAAGCAGTTCCATAAGCTCCTTGTCCCAGCACCCGTCATGGATGTTGTAGAGCATGGTGCGCGCGGCGTTGGTGGCGTCGGTGGCATGGGCCGCGCCGTCCGTGAGCCGCCAGAGCAAGAAGCTGTCCACCGTGCCAAAGGCAAGCTCGCCGTTTTGCGCCCGCGCCCGCGCCCCTTCGACATTGTCCAGCAACCAGGCGATTTTGGTGGCGGAAAAATAAGGATCGAGCAGAAGCCCGGTCTTGCGTGAAATCATATTGCCGTGGCCCTCATCCCTCAGCCTCTCGCACAAGGGGGCGGTTCGCCGGTCCTGCCAGACAATGGCGTTGTGGATGGGTTTGCCGGTGGCCCGGTCCCAGATCAGGGTAGTTTCGCGCTGGTTGGTAATGCCGATGGCGGCGATTTGCGCCGCCTCAAGCCCGGCCTTCCCGATCGCCTTGCGGGCGGTCTCGAGCGAGGTTTGCCAGATCTCCTCGCCGTCATGTTCGACCCAGCCCGAACGGGGCAGATGCTGGGTAAATTCAGCCTGGGCGCTGGAGATCACCGCCATATCCTGATCAAAAACAAGAGCCCGGGACGATGTGGTGCCCTGATCCAGGCTAAGGATATATTCAGCCATTTTTCTACCTCTTTGATTTATTTTCCGAATAAATTTAGAGCGTGTCCTGTTTAATCTGAATCGGGCCGGGACCGATTGAATACGACATGCTAGCCCTCTCGCGCTGTTTTGATATAGGTCTCGCGCATCTTGCGGGTGACGGGACCGGGGCGGCCGGTGCCGATTTTGTGGCTATCGATCTCGACAACTGGCAAAACCAGCGTCGAGGCCGAGGTGATGAAGGCTTCATCGGCGGCCAAAGCCTCCTTGACGGTGAAGGGCCGCTGCTCGATGGTGATATTTGTCTCCTGCGCCAGTGTGAGCAATGTTCGGCGGGTGACCCCGGCGAGGATGGAGTTGCTCAGGGGGCGGGTGGTGATTACAGCGCCCTTGACGATATAGGCGGTTGAGGATGTGCCCTCGGTCACCAGCCCGTCCTCCACCATCCAGCCTTCATAGGCGCCTTTTTCATATGCGGCCTGTTTGCCCATGGCCTGGGGCAGCAGGGCGATGGATTTGATATCGCGCCGCGCCCAGCGAATATCCGGGATGGTGGCAACTTTCACCCCCGTTTCAGCATGGGGGGGATTGACCAGGTTCGCCTGCTGGGTAAAAGCAATCAGGGTGCTTCTTGCATTTTCCGGATAGGTGAAATTGCGATCCGCCACGCCGCGGGTGATGTGCATATAGATCATCCCGTTCGAGAGATTGTTCCGCGCCATCAACTCATGGTGGATGGTGCGCAATTCATCAATGGTTACCGGTATATCCAGAGCGATCTGACGCAAGGAGCGGCTCAGGCGTTCCATGTGATAATCAAAATCAATCATCTTGCCGTCGATGATGGCGGTAACTTCATACACCCCGTCGGCAAACAGATAGCCGCGGTCGAAGATAGAGACCTTCGCGTTTTCCTCGGCGACAAATTCGCCGTTGACATAGACTGTTCTGCTCATCGCGCCTCTCGTTATGCTGCAACGCGCCACCATGGCGCTGTTTTGCTGAATTATCAATATGACTCTTCCCAGATTCTCTGTTAGATGTCACCCGTTTCCCCCTTCACAGAGGATATCGGATGCAAAACCCGTTTGGAGCCCTTGACGCCCTGCCGCGTGTGCGGCTGGGGATTGCACCGACACCGCTGGAACGGATGCGCAATCTGGAAAACGCATCGGGGGGCGATACGCCGGGGCTTTATGTCAAGCGCGACGATTGCACCGGGCTGGCCTTTGGCGGCAACAAGGTGCGCCAGCTTGAGTTTTATCTCGGCGAGGCGGCGGCGCTGGGCTGTGATACGGTTTTGATCACCGGGGCGGTGCAATCGAATTTCGTCCGTCTTGCGGCGGCGGCGGCGGCGGTTCTGGGAATGAAATGCCATATCCAGCTTGAGGAGCGCGTGGCGAGGGAGGATCCACTTTACCGCAACTCGGGCAATGTGCTGCTCGACAGGCTGCTCGGGGCGACATTGCATTCCTACCCCGAAGGCGAGGATGAAGACGGGGCGGACCGGCGGTTGGGCGAAATTGCCGAAAATTTGAAAAACGAGGGCCGCACGCCCTATATCGTGCCGCTGGCGCCAGGGCACCCGCCGCTGGGGGCGCTTGGTTATATTGTCGCGGCGCGCGAGATCATGGCGCAGACGGCGGATATGGACATCCGGTTTGACGAGATCATTGTGGCCTCGGGCAGCGGCAACACCCATGCCGGGCTGTTGTTTGGCCTGCGGGCGCTCGGGGCCCGTTGCCGTGTGACCGGGGCCTGTGTGCGGCGCGGCGCTGAACTTCAAACCCTGCGCATCAAGGCGCACTGCAGGCAAATCGCCCGGTTGCTCGATATGGAAAATCCGGTTGCGGATAAAGACATCATCCTTGATGACGAATTCCTTGCGCCCGGCTATGGCACTTTGAACGCCGGGGTTGCAAATGCCATCAGGTTGAGTGCGCAAAAAGAGGGGCTGATCCTTGATCCGGTCTATACCGGGCGCAGTATGGCGGCGGTGCTGGAAAGGGCGCGAAAACTCGAAGCGGAGCAGAATATGCTGCTCATCCATACCGGCGGCACACCGGCGGTGTTTGCCTATGGCGATGATCTGCTCTGAATCAGGGCAATCGCGTGATATTTCAGGATGTCCGAGCTGCGCTGCACTCATGTTATCGACCAAAATAACCCAGTAAATACAACTATATATGATAAAAGTGAAATCGTCATTCCTGCGAAGGCAGGAATCCCAAAAAAACTATCCACAAGCTGAGAACCCGTTGTTGGATTCCTGCCTTCGCAGGAATGACATCTAAAAAGACCGGAAAAGCCTGGTTTATTTCACCCGATTGCCCTGTGCTTTGAAGCGGCCGGGCTTGACGGCGGCGGCGAATTCTTTCAGACAGTTGGCAATAGCGGAATTTAGGCCCCACAGGGCAGGAGATGGATGTTGTGAATGAGAGCGAAGATACCCGGTTGCAGGATTTTATCCGCGATGTGGTCAGGGCTGATCTGGCCTCGGGCAAGGTGAAAGGCGTTGTGACGCGGTTTCCGCCCGAGCCCAATGGCTATCTGCATATCGGCCACGCCAAATCCATCGTGCTCAATTTCGGCATTGCGGAGGAATTTGGCGGGCGCTGCCATTTGCGCTTTGACGACACCAATCCGGCCAAAGAGGAACAGGAGTACATCAACTCCATCAAGGAGGATGTGCGCTGGCTCGGCTATGAATGGGGGGCGGATCTTTATCATACTTCCGATTATTTCGAGACGTTATTTGAATGGGCGGTGCATCTGATCAATCACGGCAAGGCCTATGTGGACGATTCCCCGGCGGAAGAAATCCGCAAAATGCGCGGCACCTTGACGCAGCCGGGAAAAAACAGCCCCTGCCGGGACCGTTCCGTGCAGGAAAATCTTGATCTCTTCACGGCGATGCGGGCGGGCGAGTTTGCCGAAGGCAGCCGGGTGCTGCGGGCCAAAATTGACATGGCGTCGGGCAATATCAATCTGCGCGACCCGGTGATTTACCGCATTTTGCACGCCAGCCATCCGCGCACCGGAGACAAATGGCATATCTACCCAACTTATGATTTTGCCCATGGCCAGTCGGATGCGATCGAACATGTAACCCATTCGCTCTGCACACTGGAATTTGCCGATCACCGGCCACTGTACGAGTGGTTTATCGACAATCTTCCCGTTCCCGCCCGGCCGCGCCAATATGAGTTTTCGCGCCTGAACATCTCCCATACGGTGCTCTCGAAACGCCGCCTCATCCAGTTGGTGAATGAGGGCCATGTCTCGGGCTGGGATGACCCGCGCATGCCGACAATAAGCGGCTTGCGGCGGCGCGGCTATCCACCGGCGGCGATCCGCGACTTTGTCCGCCGGGTCGGTATTACCAAAAGCGACAATGTGATTGAAATGGCACTGCTGGAACATTGCGCGCGCGAGAATCTCAACCGCAACGCCCCGCGCCGCATGGCGGTTTTAAATCCGCTCAAGGTGGTGATTGAAAATTACCCCGAAGGGCCGGGCGAAGAGCTTGAGGCGGTCAACAACCCGCAGGATGAAAGCGCCGGGACGCGCATGGTGCCCTTCTCGCGCGAGATTTATATCGAGCGCGGGGATTTCATGGAGGAGCCGCCGCGCAAGTTTTTCCGCCTTGGACCGGGGCGCGAAGTGCGGCTGCGCTATGCCTATTTCATCACCTGTGTGGGGGTGATCAAGGATGAAAGCGGTGAGGTTACCGAATTGCGCTGCACTTATGATCCGGCCACGCGCGGCGGCGATGCGCCCGATGGCCGCAAGGTCAGGGGCACTATCCACTGGGTCTCGGCGGCCCATGCCATCACGGGGCAGGTGCGGCTTTATGAGCATTTGTTCACGGATGTGGAACCAGGAGCGGGCGGCGATATGCTTGATGATCTTAACCCCGATTCCCTCAAGCTGCTTGAGAACGCAAGGCTTGAGCCTTCCCTGAGCAAGAGCAAAAGCGGCGCGCCGGTGCAGTTTGAACGGCAGGGGTATTTTACCCGTGATCCGGATTCAAGCGCCGAAAAACCGGTGTTCAACCGCACCGTGGCGTTGCGCGACAGCTGGGCCAAAATACAGAAAAAAAACTGAGGGTTTCAGGCCGGAGCGGGCGTGTAGATCGTTGTCCTGCTCTGGCGGCCGCGTATCTGGATATTGTCGATTTCATCAAAAGCAAAGGCGCCGCGGCATAGCCGGGCGGTATTTTCGCCCACCAGAATACAGGTGCCGTATTGCTTGTTGAGCGCTTCGAGCCGCGAGGCGACATTCACCTCATCGCCAAGCACAGTGAATACCAGCCGGTCCTGCGCTCCCACGGCGCCAATGGCGACCTCGCCGCTATTGACGCCGCAGCGCGCTTTTAATTTGACGCCGTGGCCGAATCTCCGGCTCTTCAGCGCATCCTGAATGGCCAGCGCCGTTGTAAGCGCATGTTCGGCGTGGTGTTCATCTTTTGTCACCGCATTAAAGGTGATCAGGATCATATCGCCCTGATACTGGGTGATAACGCCGCCGCATTTTGTCGCGATCTCCGAGAGGGTCTCAAAAAAATCATTCAGGATATGGGAGAGTTCGACCGGGGAAAGTTGCTCGGACAATGTGGAAAACCCCTCAATATCGGTGAAAATCACCGAAACTTCGCGGATTTCGGCCTCGCCGCCGGCAATCTTTTTGTCCGAATGGGTGATGCGGTGGGCAACTTCGGGCGATATGAAGCGTGAAAGATCGGCCGCTGCCATCGAGTCAAACATATCACGCTCAAACACCCGCTTGGCGCGGGCGATGGCGACGGCCAGAATGAGGGTGACCAGGGTTATGGAGATAATCTTGTCAACCTCGGCCCCGACAAGCACCGCATTGGAGGTCATGTAAGTGACGAAATTACGGGTGATCATCGGGTTGCCGGTCTCGGAAAAAATCACATAAAGAACCAGAACAACCCAGCCGGTCACCGCCGCCAGACCGGCCAGAATGATATGACGCGGGTCAAACCTCAAGGCGCGCAGGGCGATGAAAATAAAGACATAGATCAGGGTCGGGGCTTTCAGGTAAAACGAGGGCGGTTGCATATACTGGATATGAAAGCTCCAGATCAGAACCATCAAAAGCCCCATATCCATGACCAGCGAGAGCATCAATATCCATTCGGGAAGCGCGCGGCGGATGGAAAAGACAAGGCGGATAACCGTAAAGACAAAATAAAGCCCCAGCGCCCAGGGCACGGGCTGAAATTCGGCTTGCAGACCGGTTTTGGGGGCAATGGCGTAAAGGGTTGCGAAAATAAGCACCAGAAGAAGCTGAACCCAGCTGATGAGTTGCTCGGACTGCGCCTGCCGGCGGGCGATCTGGCGGCGCACGCGTGCGGGCAGCTTGTCCGGCGCCGCCTCGCCAAAGATAAACACCGGGAGTTTTTTCCACATTTTCAAGTTACCGTCCCGCCTGCGCCGGTTGTTTCCGCAGCCTTGAAGATAGGCGATTATCGCTCACCTTCATCTCACTTCACCGTGACGCAAAATGTGAGCCGTGATTTTATCAGGCAGACAAATCAGGATTTGCCGGAGAAGGCGCCGCGGGCGATCTGGGCGCTTGTGGTGGCGATTTTCTCACTCAGGGATTGCATGATGCCCAGCGCCGCGCCCGGGTTTTCGGTCACCATCTTGAGGAAAATATCACCGTCGATTTTCATCACCGTCAATCTTCCCTTTGCGGTGATGGTGGCGGAGCGCCCCGAATTCAGAAACAGTCCCATTGCGCCAAACACCGTATTGGCGCCCAGTTCATTGACCCTGATGCTTTTGCCGTCCTGCTCAATAATGACATCGACGGCGCCGTCCTCGATAAAATAAGCCGAATCGGCCGGATCGCCCATATGACAGACTTCCTCGCCATCCTCGAATGTCAACTGGTCGCTGGCGAAGGCGAGAAGCTTGAGTTTTGAAGGCTCCATATTGGCAAATAACGGAATGCTCTTGAGCCTTCTGGCCGTTTTTTCAAGATTCATTTTTTTGTCCCTTTTGCGTTCTGGCTTGTTATTTCGGCGACCTTGCCCGCCCTGGTCACGCGCCCGTGCTTCATGACAATCATATTCTCGAAAAACCCTGCATCTTCGTCCCTGTTGAGAACCCAGATCAGGCCGCGATCTTCGTTATGGGCAATGATTGCGCGCATGATTTTCTCCTGCGAGACGGGCGCGTGGGCGCTTAGGGGATTGTTCAAAACCAGTATGGGTGCGTTCTTGATCAGGGCGCGCGCCAGACAGAGCTTCTGGCGCTGGGCGGCGGAAAGACGGCCGCCGGCAACCCCCACGGCCATATCCATGCCCAGATCCATGATCGTGCCGGTCAATTCGAGTTTCTCGACAATATCACGGATCAGGCGGCCGACCTTGCGGCGCGCCTTGGCGCGGCCATGGGCGATCTTGCCAAACAGGATATTGTCACGAACCGAGGCGGTGGCGCTGTATGTGTTCTCATCATAAAACTCGATTGCGTTTTCAAGATTTTCCGGCAGATGCCCGGCAAAATTCCGGCGACAAATCAAAATTTTCTGCCGGATTTCATCATCGACAAAATCGAGCCTGTGCCGGGCCGGGGAAAGCAGGAAGGGCAGACCGCGCAAACGCGCCTGCTCCTCGGCATCAAGCGTTTCCAGCCCGGCCGCCGCCTTGCGGATGATGAGTTGGTATTCGGGCAGTTCGGCGGCGTCTATAAAGCTGAAACGGGCAAAAAACTCATGCCCCGGCGGCAAATCCTTGAACAGCTCGACCATGGTCTCGGCCACTTTCAGCCCGGTTTCAAGAAACCAGTTGTTCATCGAGGAGCGCTCGAGGATTGAGAGCATATAGGGGTCGGTGCTGAGCTGATCGAAATCAAAGGCATCGCTGACAAGCCGCCCCATCAGGATATTTTCGCCAACCGTCATATTGTCGTTAAAACGCTCCTTGTCGAAAGGCTCGACAAGCGCGGCCATTTCCGGTTCCAGCAAGCGCGTTTTGAGCAGCTTGCGCGCTTCCATGATGCGCCCGGTCATCTCCGGGTTGGCAACCGGATCAAGGTGGGCTTTGAGGCCGAATTCGTGGATATCCTCATCAAGCCCGGTGATTTCCAGCGCTTGCAGGGTTTGTTGCTTTATGCCGCCGGCACCCTGGTCAAAACGGGAAAAATCCACCCATTCGGCGTGAATGTCATGCGAGCTGTTTCCCGAGCCCCGCGCCTCAGCGATGAAATGCCTGCGCCTTGCCGCTTCTTCGTCTTCATATTCGCGCTCGGCCACGGGCCGGTGCTTCATGCCGTAATAAAGATTGTCCCGGATCGAGCCGCCAAAGACATAGGCGCTGTGATCAACATAGCTCATATTGCGGCCGATGACCGCTTCATGCAAGGAGCCGGCATCCATTCCCCCGAGACGGATCTTGCCGCTCTGGGGGAAGATCAGGCGCACAAGCAGACGGATAAGCTCATCCCGGCCCGAATCCACCGCCCCCAGCACCGCCGTCGTGCCTCTCAGGGGCAGCCTTGCACTCAGGCCATCGAGAAGTTTGAAGCCGGTATCGTCCTCAACCACCACATTGGACGCCTCGAATTCGCCCTCCAGAACCGGTAATTCGGCCGGGGGATCGCGTTGCAGGTCCTCGTCAAGCATGCCTTCGGGGTGGAATTGTTCAACAAGCTGTTCGTATTTGATCTTTGCATCCATGGCGGTCTGGTAATTCTTGAGCAATTCCTTCCATGGATCGGCCAGATCCTTGTAGGCGGCAATCACCGCAACCAGCGAACCAAAGCTCAAGTTGCCCTTGATCACCAGCACGCCGCCAAGTGAGTAAAAGAAAAACGGCGTCAACTGGGCGATGAAATTGTTCAGGAACTTGATGAAAAACTTGCGGCGGTAAATCTCATAGCGAATATCGAAAATCTGCCCCAGCCAGTCAGAGATATTAGCTAGCTCAAAGGCGGAGGTGTCGTTGGTATGGACATCCTGAATGCCCGAGACGCTCTCGCTGATGCGCTCCGAGAGGCGTCTTGCGGTCTGGACCCGCTGTTTGCCGAGAAGATTGACCTTTTTTTGCAATTTGGGGATCAGATACATCTGCACCGGATAAAGCGCGATGGCGGCAATGCCTAAAAACGGGTCCTGAATCATGATAAAGGCAAGGATTGTCAGTAACGTCCCGCCCTGAAAAATCGGAAGCGAGATCGCCTCGCCGATATAGCCGCCCAGGGGCTCGACCTCGGCGGAAATCATCGAGATGATCTCGCCTTGCGAGATTTTGGCGAATTGCGACATGGGAAAGCGCAGTATCCGGCCAAACAGGATATAGCGCAAACGCCGCAACATGCGCTCGCCCATGGAGCCACGGTAAATATTGATCCATAATTTGAAACCGCCATTCACCAGCACCAGCAGTAAAAACATACCGCAAAGGGTGAGGAGAAACTCGATCTGCCCCAGTTCAATGCCAAAATAGACCTTGGGAAAATCCTTGCCGCCGATGGCTTCATTGATAATGGTCTTGGGCAGATCAAGGGAAAAATACAAAAGCGGAAAGGAGAGCAGGGTCACAAACAGCAAAATCAACTGCTCTTTACGCGAGTACCGCCAGATAAATTTAAAAATACTCGATTCCATGAGAGTTTTTTTCTGCCCCTTGAAATTCTTTTACGGGTGTTGCCAGCCTGATTGTTATCATCTCACGAAACCATGGTGTACAATTATTGCTGCTATTGGCAAGTCCCATTTGCGTTATGGTCCTGGCGGTTAAGCTCAATTCTTCGCTAAAGACGCGTGATTTAGTGGAAACATGACGGATAAATCGGTTATGTTCTGTTATGTCCGGTCCTGAACCGGGAGGGGGAAGCGGCAACATGAAGGAGAAGGCATCATGAATTTCTTTATCCGCAGCGGGCTGCTCATCCTCATCCTCGCATGGGCAGCCGGTCCGGCCCGGGCCAGAGATGTCATCGAGCCGTTTTATGGCCAGTATCTCGGCGAGACGAGCGGAAAGTGCGACCCGAAAGCCGCTCCGCGCAACCTCGATGTTATCATCCGCCCCTATAAACGCGGCTTTACGGTGGAGTGGACAACAACCATTCACAAACCGTCAGGCAAGGTCAAGCAAGCAAATTTTTCCATAAATTTCAAAACCATCGGCAAGAACGGCCTTTACCGCTCGGCCATGAGAATCAATGCTTTCGGGCAGGAAGTGCCGCATGACCCGCTCAAAGGCGCGCCCTATATCTGGGGCGTGCTTTCGGGCAAGGTTCTGACGGTTCATTCGCTGATGATTTTTGCCAATGGCGATTATGAAATCCAGACCTACAAGCGCAGCCTGACCCCCAAAGGCATGGATGTCGTCTTTTCGCGCATCCATAACGGCGAGAGGCAAAAGAATCTTTGCGCCAGCCTCAAACGTATGAAAAGCCAGGTCCAGTCCGAATGAAACTGTTAATCTACAGCCATGACACATTCGGTCTGGGGCATTTGCGCCGCTGCCGGACCATCGCCCATTCCCTGATTGATCATCTGCATGATCTCTCGGTGCTGATTCTGTCGGGTTCGCCGATCATCGGCTCGTACGGGTTCCGGTCACGGGTGGATTTTATCCGTATTCCCGGCGTGGTCAAGCTGCGCTCGGGCGGTTATACGCCGCATGGGCTTGACATCAGCACCGAAGATGCGATCGCCATCCGCGAGGCCATCATCCGCTCGACGGCGGATGTGTTCCGGCCCGATATCTTTCTGGTGGATAAAGAACCTCTGGGCCTGCGCGGCGAGGTGGTCAACACGCTCGAGTTGCTCAAATCGAGAGGAACGCGCAATGTTCTGGGCTTGCGCGATGTTATGGATGACCCGGCCTCGCTGGCGGTGGAATGGGAACGCAAAACCGTTCTGCCGGCGCTGGAGAATCTTTACGATGATATCTGGGTCTATGGCCGGCCCGAGATTTATAATCCGCTCAACGGCATTGATGTCCCGCAAAAGGTTCTGGACAAGATCACCTATACCGGCTATCTGCGCCGCTCATCGAGCCCGACGCTCACGCCCTCGGAGATGAATCATGCCGATTTTGACAATCCCTTTATCCTGATCACCCCCGGCGGCGGCGGCGACGGGGCGGCGCTTGTGGACTGGGCCTTGCGGGCTTATGAACATGACCCGGATATTCCTGCCGCAGCGGTTATTGTTTTCGGCCCCTTCATGCATACAGAGCTTCAGGCCCAGTTCCGCCAGAGGGTGGACCGGCTTGACAAGGTCACGGCGCTCACCTTCGACGCCAATATCGAACATCTGATGTCGCTGGCAGACGGCATTGTCGCCATGGGCGGCTATAATACCTTTTGTGAAATCCTCTCCTTTGACAAACCCGGCATTATTGTTCCCAGAACCACACCGCGGCTGGAGCAATATATCCGCGCCTCAAGAGCGCAGGATCTGGGGCTGACGCAAATGCTGGTTGGTGAGGGCAATTATGATCCGCAGAAGATGGCCCGGGCGCTGCGCGAATTGCCCGGCCGTCCCCGCCCCTCCGAGGCCAATCTGACCGGGCTGCTCGACGGGGCAACGACAATCTGCGGCATGGTTGATCAATGGACCAATCCCACCAAGACCGGTGATCCGAGGCTGAGAATTGTCGGTGAGGATCTTTAGCCGGAATGAAAAAGACCGTTATTGTACTGAAAGGCTATCCGCGCCTTTCCGAGACCTTTATTGCACAGGAAATCCTCGGCTTGCAGGAGCTGGGGCTTGATCTGCATCTTGTCTCCCTGCGCCATCCCACCGACACACGCCGCCATCCCGTTCATGAAAGCATCAAGGCGCCGGTTTTATACCTGCCTGAATATCTGCACCATGAGCCCCTGCGTGTGCTCAGGGCCTGGCGGGCGCTGCGTCGGCGCAAAGACTACAAAGAGGCCTTTTCGCTCTGGCGCAAGGATTTAAGGCGCGATTTTACCCGCAACCGCATCCGCCGTTTCGGTCAGGCGCTGGTGCTGGCGCATGAAATGCCGCAAGATGCCGGCTGGCTCTATGCCCATTTCCTGCACACTCCAGCTTCAGTGACCCAATATGCGGCCATCCTAAGCGCCCTGCCCTGGAGCTGCTCGGCCCATGCCAAGGATATCTGGACCTCACCGGAGTGGGAGAAGAAAGAAAAGCTTGCCCATATGAGATGGCTGGTGAGCTGCACGGCGCTCAATGTGGAGCATCTGCATGCTCTTGTGCCTGAAGCGCCGCACAAAATTTCCCTGGTTTATCACGGGCTGGATTTTTCACGTTTCGGCAACAGGACACATGGTTATAGCGACAAGGACGGCCGCGCGGCGGCTGATCCGGTGGTGATTATATCCGTGGGGAGGCTGGTGACAAAGAAGGGCTATGATACCTTGCTGGAGGCGCTGGCCAAACTGCCTTTCGGGCTGAACTGGCGCTTTGTTCATATCGGCGGCGGCGAGCTTGGGCAGGTGCTGGAACGCCGGGCGGCCAGGCTGGGGATCAGTGATCGCATCACATGGCGCGGCGCGCTTGCGCAGCAGGATGTATTGCGCGCCTACCGCGAAGCCGATATTTTTGTGCTCGCCAGCAAGGTGGCCGGTAACGGCGACCGGGACGGGCTGCCCAATGTGCTGATGGAGGCGCAAAGCCAGGGGCTGGCCTGTATTTCAACCAAAGTGTCCGCCATTCCCGAACTGATCATTGATGAAGAGACCGGCCTGCTGGTGGAGCCGGAAAAACCGGATTTGCTCTGCGCTGCCCTTGAACGCCTCGTAACCGATGCGCCCTTGCGGCAAAAGCTCGGCGAGGCGGGAAACCGCCGGGTGAGAGACCGGTTCGGCCATCAAAAAGGCATTGCCGAAGTGGCGCGACTGCTGGGTGATGGCGGGACATGAATATTGCCTTTTACGCCCCCTTGAAACCTCCCACATCCCCGGTGCCCTCGGGCGACAGGCTGATCGCGCGCCTGCTCATGCGCGCGCTGGAGGAGGGTGGTCACAGGGTCGGTCTTGCCAGCCGCTTTCGCGCCTTTGACGCGGCCGGTGATGCAAGGCGTCAAAAACGGCTTGAACATATTGGCGCGAGACTGGCCATGCGCCTGCTGCGCCGCATCGAAAAAAAACCGCATGAGCGGCCTGATCTGTGGTTTACCTATCACCTCTACCACAAGGCGCCGGACTGGATCGGACCGCGCATCGCCTCGGAGCTTGGCATTCCCTATGTGGTGGCCGAGGCCTCATTCGCGCCCAAACAGGCGGGCGGGCCATGGGCGGGCGGGCATGAAAGCGTTGCCCGCACACTTGGCAGCGCCGATCTGGTTGTCGCCCTGAACCGGACCGATATTCCCTGTATCGTCCCGCTTCTTGATGGACCCGGCAAGCTCATCAGACTCAGGCCGTTTCTTGATTGCTCCAGATGGCGTAAAACGGCAAGGCTGCGCCCGCATTACCGGGATGCGCTGGTTAAATCCCGCGGCATTTCACCCCATACTCCCTTGTTGCTCAGTGTCGCCATGATGCGGCCGGGCGGCAAGCTGGCTTCCTATCAGCTTCTGGCCGGAGCGCTTTTGAAACTGACGGACAGTCCCTGGCATTTGCTGATTGCCGGAGACGGGCCCGTATGCAGTGAAGTCCGGGCCGCTTTTGTGCCGGTTGAAAACCGCGTGACCTGGCTGGGAGAATGCCGTTCTTCGCAACTGGCTGAAATTTACGCCGCCTGCGATCTTTTTGTCTGGCCGGCCATCAATGAGGCCATCGGGATGTGTTTTCTGGAGGCCCAGGCTGCCGGCCTGCCGGTTGTGGGCGGCAATGGCGGCGGTGTGTCCGATGTGATCCGGGACGGCAAAAGCGGCGTTCTGGCGCGCTATGGAGACGCTGATGATTTCGCCGCCCATACCGGAGCCCTGCTTGAAAATGCGGCGAGGCGCAAGGCGATGGGAGAGCATGCCGCCCGCTATGTCCGGCGTGAACATGATCTGGCCGCGGCGGGAAAGGCACTGTGCCGGGCTGTGGAGGGGGTTGCGGCATGATCCCGCTTCTGGCTCTTCGCCATGGCAAAACCGCTTGGAATGTGCAAAAGCGCCTTCAGGGACGGCGCGATATTGCCTTGAGCGGGGAAGGGATCGCGCAGGTTGCAAACTGGCGCATTCCGGCGCGGTTTTCAGGCTTTGAGTGGGTTTGCTCACCGTTGGGGCGGGCGATGCAAACCGCCTGGCTGCTGGGGGCCGAAGCAAAGCCTGAAAAAGCGCTTGTTGAAATGTCGTGGGGCGCATGGGAGGGAGAGCGTTTTGAGGAACTGAAAAAACAGCTTGGCGAAGCGATGCGGCAAAATCTGGCGCGCGGGCTTGATTTTCGCCCTGAAGGCGGCGAAAGCCCCGGAGATGTGATGCAGCGCCTTGGCCCATGGCTGAAAACCCTCAATACACCCACGGTTGCGGTTTGCCACAAAGGGGTTTTGCAGGCCATGTATGCGCTTGCCACCGGCTGGGACATGGTGGTGCGACCGAAAGAAAAACTGCGCGATGACAAGGCGCATCTTTTCCATGTTGTAAAAGGGGGGAAATTGCACGCCACGCAAATGAATATCCCGCTGGATGCGCCATGAGCGGGCGGGTTTTGTTTTATGTGCAGCATTTGCTCGGCGTTGGCCATGTGCGCCGCGCCGCGGCCCTTGCGCGCGCCATGGAAAAGAAAAATCTTGATGTGACCGTGGCCTTTGGCGGTTTTGCCGTGGCGCTGGCGGATTTTGGCAATGCCAGATTGCATCAGCTCCCCCCCTGCCGCACGGCGGATATGAGCTTTTCGGCCCTGCTGGATGAGAAAGGCAATGAGGTCGATCCGGCCTGGTGGGACAAGCGCCGCGAGGCGCTTCTTGCCCTTTATCAGCGCACCGCGCCAGATGTGATCCTGACCGAGCACTTCCCTTTCGGGCGCGGGCAATTCAAAAAAGAACTTGTCCCCCTGATGCAGGCGGCAAAGGGCCGCGCGAGGATGGCCTGCTCGGTGCGCGATGTTCTGGTCGCCAAAAACGATAGCGCCAAAACGGAAAAAATTATTGACCTGATTGATCGCTATTTTGACCGGGTACTGGTCCACGGGGTTGAAAGCGTAATTCCCTTTGACGCCACTTTTGCGCCCGCACGGCGCTTTGTGGACAAGATTTCCTATACCGGCTATATCGCAGAACCGGAGCCGCAAGATACGGGGGACAGGCAGACCGGGCGCGGCGGGATTATTGTCTCTACCGGCGGCGGCGCGGTAGGTGCGGATTTGCTGCGCACCGGGCTGGAGGTGGCGACTCAGGAAAGATTTGCCCGCTATCGCTGGCGCTTTCTGGCCGGGGATAATCTGAACGCGGCAGTCCGGCGCGAGCTTGAAGCGGGCGCGCCGGGCAATGCCGTTGTGGAGCCGGCGCGGGCGGATTTTAAAACCCTGCTGGCCAATTGCGCGCTCTCGATCTCGCAAGGGGGGTACAATACGGTCATGGATGTGATCGCGGCGCGGTGCCGCAATCTGATCGTGCCGTTTGCAACCACAAGCGAGAGCGAACAAAGCTTCCGCGCGGCGCGATTTGACGATCTGGGCCTGATCAATCTGTTCAGGGGAGGAGAGCTTGAGGCACAAAGTCTGGGCGATGCGGCCATGTCGGTACTCAAAGCCGGGCTCCCCGACCCGGCAAAACCTGATATGAACGGCGCGGATGAGACCGCAAGGCTGATTTTGAAAATGGCGGGGGCAGGCAAATGACAAGCTGGCAGGATCTGAAAGCTGAACTTG
The DNA here is from genome assembly GCA_024275895.1 of Alphaproteobacteria bacterium. Classification (GTDB taxonomy): domain Bacteria; phylum Pseudomonadota; class Alphaproteobacteria; order Rhizobiales; family BM303; genus BM303. The sequence continues at coordinate 20,791 of JAJRYE010000087.1, forward strand.
ACCTTTGGGCGGATGAGGGCCGCAGGACGGAGTTCTGGTGGCGGGACGATGATGCGAGCCGGCCCGAAGCGGCGCTGGAGCGGCTTTTATCCCTCGCCGTTTCCTATGAAATCCCTGTCGCGCTGGCGGTGATCCCGCAAAAGGCAGAGCCTGAACTGGCAGCATGTCTTCGGGATGCGCCGCAGGTGGAGGTTTTGCAGCACGGGCTGGGGCATATCAATCATGCGCCTCCGGATGAAAAAAAACAGGAATTCGGCCCGCATCGAAGCCCGAAATCCATGCTTGGCGATGTCCTTGAAGGGGCACGGCTTCTTGTGCCCTTTGGCAGCAGATGCGCTGTCTTCGTGCCGCCGTGGAACCGGATTGACGCCAGATTGCTCCCGGTTCTGCCCGCACTTGGCTTGCGCGGAATTTCCACTTTCGGGCCGCGCGGCACTGATGATACCGCGCCGGGGCTTTGCCGCGTCAATACCCATATTGACCCTGTCAACTGGCGCGGCGGGCGCGGATATGCCGGTGATAGCGCCGTGCTGGCGCAAATTATCCGCCATCTTGAACACAAGCGAAACGCGATTGTGGACGCGGATGAGCCTGCCGGGTTACTGACGCATCATCTGGTGCATGATGAAGCGTGCTGGTCATTTATTACCCGCCTGCTTGACTTGACCTGCTCCCACGAGGCCGTAAAGTGGCGGAGCGCAAGCCAAAGCTTCGGCTTTGATAAATAAGCAGGAAAACACCAGATGAGGGCTCCGGATGACGGATATGCTAAGAGTGGAAAACCTGTCCGTCAGTTTTTCCTCCCGCGCCGGGCGGATTGAGGCGGTCAAGGGCATGTCGTTCCGGATGCGGGCGGGGACATGTGTCGCCATTGTCGGCGAGAGCGGCTCGGGCAAATCGGTCTGCGCCCAGGCCATAATGGGCATTTTGCCCAAAACCGCCTCGGTTGATGCGGGCAAAATCCTGTTTGCCGACCCGGCGAAAAATGGCGCGGTTACCAATCTGGCGGCGCTGGATACCCGCTCTGAAGCCTTCCGGCAAATCCGCGGCGGGCGGATTTCAATTATTTTTCAGGAACCCATGACCTCGCTTTCGCCGCTGCACACCATCGGCAACCAAATCTCCGAGGCCCTGCGGCTGCACAAGGAAATGGACAAAAAAGCCGCCAGAGCACAGTGCATCGAACTGCTCGAACTGGTGCGTTTCCCGGACCCGGAGCGCGGCTTTGATACCTACCCGTTCGAGCTTTCCGGCGGGCTGCGCCAGCGGGCGATGATCGCCATGGCGCTGGTCTGCGGCCCGGCGCTGCTGATTGCCGATGAGCCGACAACGGCGCTTGATGTCACGGTGCAGGTGCAGATTCTGGGGCTCATCAAGGAGTTGCAGGCCAGGCTGGGCATGGCGGTGCTGCTGATCACCCATGATATGGGAGTTGTTGCCAATATGGCGGAAGAGGTTGTGGTGGTGTATCGCGGCGAGGTGATGGAGGCGGGCTGCGTCAGAGATATCTTCCAGAATCCGGGGCACCCTTATCTCAAAGCGCTGATGAAGGCGGTGCCTCTCATTGATGCTGATCCGGATGAGCGGCTTGTGCCCCTGCGCGCCATTGAAACCGGTGAGGCGCATCTGCTAAAGGCGCGCAAAAACAAAACCATCAATGATGACGGGCCGATTCTGCAGATCAAATCCCTGACCAAGAGCTTTGCCATCCGCAACCGCTCGTTTTCCCTGTTTAAAAAGGATGAAGACAAGGTCATCGCGGTGGATCATATCAGTTTTGACGTCAAGCGCGGCGAATGTCTGGGGCTGGTGGGGGAGAGCGGCTGCGGCAAGACAACTGTTGCCAAGATAATCATGGGCGCGATCAACTCCGATAGCGGCGAGATCATCTATAATCAGGCCGGCCGGCAAATCCATCTTGAAGGGCTGAGCGATAAGGAACTCATGCCCTACCGCACCAAGATCCAGTATATTTTTCAGGACCCGTTCGGCTCGCTCAACCCGCGCATGACGGTCTATGATATTTTGAGCGAGCCCCTGAGCATCCATAATATGGGCGATAAAAAATATTGCAAGGAGGTGGTGATGGAGTTGATGCAGCTTGTCGGGCTTGATCCGCGCTATCTCAACCGCTACCCGCATTCCTTCTCAGGCGGCCAGCGCCAGCGCATCGGCATCGCCCGCACGCTGACCCTGCGGCCGGAACTGATTATTTGCGATGAACCGGTCTCGGCGCTTGATGTCTCCATTCAGGCCCAGGTGCTAAACCTGCTCAAGGATTTGCAAAAGGCGCTGGGGCTGACCTATCTGTTTATCAGCCACGATCTGGCGGTGGTGAATTATATCGCCGATCGCATCGCGGTGATGTGCCGCGGGCATCTGGTGGAGATCGCGCCGCGCGAATTGCTTTTCAGGCAGCCGCAGCACCCTTACACCAAGGCCCTGCTGGCATCTGCACCCTCGCCCGATCTTGACCACCCGCTTGATTTTTCCTCGGCCTGCCACGGGGTGATGACCGAGCCGGCCAACTGGCCCGAGCCTTACGCCGCCCGTAGCGGCGAGCGCCCCGAATTTGTCGATCTGGGCAACGGACATTTCGTTCGCGCCCATAAGAACCAACCCCGGATGGCGCATATCTGAAATGATGCAAAAACCCGTTTGTGCCGTGATCATCCCTTTGCCCGAGGGACAAAAAGCGCCGCCGCATAAAGCGCTCGCATCGATAAAGGAAGCCGATGATGGCGCGGTGTTCTCGTCCCTTCATGTCATCGCGGCGGAGTTTTGCGGTAATCCGGCCAGGATGCGCAACGCGGCGGCGGCAAAAGCGCTTGCGGGCGGCGCGGAGTGGATTCTTTATCTTGAGGATGAAAAGCTTGCCCGCCACGCCTTTCATCTTCTTGCCCCGGCCTTGCAAAATTACGATGTGATATGGGGCGCGCTGGGGATTGAGGATGATAGCGGGAATGTGAAAATTCCCAAAATCACCCGGCTGGCCTGCCGGGACATGCCCGGATTGCACCATATGGCGCTGCAATGGTGGGTTGGAAAAACCCATATGATCAGCGCCGCGACGGCGCGGGCCATCAAATTTGATAGCGGCTCCGGCGCCGCCTGGTACGCCGATTATATGCTGCGGCTCTGGGGGCGTTATAATTGCCTGAAAACGGCGCAGGGGCTGAGTATCGCCTCCGCCCTCCCCCCGGTCGGTACGGCGGATAAAAAGCGGCTCATCGAAGACCTTGCCGCCACCCCCAGATTTATCTCTTTTGCCTGCGGAACCCGCGAGATCAAATTGCCCTATACCGGCCGCAACCCGGCGCTTGAGCGCGAGCAGTTGCGCGGGGTTTTTTATGAGCAGGGTGATCTGGATGCGCTTCGCGCCTTTATCAAACCCGGCGGGGTTATTGTCGATGTGGGGGCAAATACCGGTAATCATACGGTTTTTTTTGCCGCTATCCTCAAGGCCAAAAAAGTCATCCCGATCGAGCCCAACCCGGCAACGATTGGCTTCCTCAAAAGCACGCTCGAGGCCAACGGGCTGGCAAATGTTGATCTTTCGCTTTACGGCATCGGCGTGGGGGCGGTTTCGGCAACCGCGCAAATCACAACCGGAAGGCGCGGGCATCTGGGGACGGCGACATTGCAGCCGGGGACGGGGAAAATCCGCGTTGAACCGCTGGATGATCTCATCAAGGAGAGGGTTGATCTGCTGAAAATCGATGTTGAATCCATGGAGGTCGAGGTGCTTGAAGGGGCAAGGCAATTGATCCTGCGCGAGCGCCCGGTGATTCTCATTGAAGTTGTTGATGAAAATATCATGAGCTTCCTCGACATGACGCAAAAGCTTGGCTACAAAACACAAATGATATTCGCCGATCACGGCTATGCAAATTATCTGCTGCTTCCCGGGGCGAGGGAGGGTGGCGGATGAGGGTGAGGGAGAGTGTTCGCCTGTTAAAAGTATTATTCAGCCTTGTACTTGGCGTTCTGCCCGGCTTTGCCCCGGCTGGCGCCGCCCTGGCTTTAAACCTTGTTGAAACACCCGGTCTGGTTGATGAAGTGCTGGCGGGCAAACTGCCCGCCGTCGAGGCGCGGGTTCCTGAAGAGCCTTTTATCGTCCATTTTACGCCGCCCAAAAAAGCCGGCCGCCATGGCGGCGACTTGCGGCTGCTTATGGGCCGCGCCAAGGATATCCGCCAGGTGGTCGTCTATGGCTATGCACGGCTGGTGGCGTATGATGAAAATTACCGGATTGTTCCCGATATTGTAAAATCCTTCTCGGTCAGGGAAAGCCGTATCTTCACCTTCACCCTGCGCAAAGGGCATAAATGGTCCGACGGCCACCCCTTCACGGTTGAAGATTTCCGCTATTACTGGCAGGATATGGCGATCGACAAGGACATCTCGCCGTTGGGGCCGCCCAAACCCTGCTGGTCAACGGCAAGCTGCCGAAATTTGAAATTCTTGATGAATATACCGTGCGCTACAGCTGGGATGCGCCCAATCCGTTTTTTCTGCCGGCGCTGGCGCGCGCCAACCCTTTGTGGATTTACCGCCCGGCGCATTATCTGAAGCAGTTTCACGCCAGATATATGGACAAGAAGACCTTGGCGGCGATGGTAAAAAAAGCCCATAAACGCAGCTGGCGGGCGCTGCATTTTTCGCGCGACCGGCAATACAGGAGTGATAATCCCGATCTGCCCAGCCTGCAGCCCTGGGTCAACACGACCCGCCCGCCCGCCGACCGGTTCATATTCGCCCGCAACCCCTATTATTACCGCATTGACGAGAACGGCAGGCAGCTTCCTTATATCAACAACGCCATTGTCACCATCGCCAGCGGCAAGCTGATCGCCGCCAAGGTGGGCACCGGCGAGGCGGATTTGCAGGGGCGCTATTTGCAGTTCAAGAATTACACATTCCTCAAACAGGGCGAAAAACGCAATCATTTCAATGTCCGGCTGTGGCCAACTGCCAGAGGCTCGCATATTGCGCTCTACCCCAATCTCAACGCCCGCGATCCGGTCTGGCGCAAGCTGCTGAGGACGGCAGATTTCCGCCGGGCGTTATCGCTGGCCATTGACCGGCACGAGATCAACCAGGTGGTGTTTTACGGCCTGGCGATCGAGGGCGGCAATACGATGCTGCCCAAAAGCCCGCTGTTCAGCAAGCATAACCAGCAACGCTGGGCGCGCTTTGACATAAAAAAAGCCAATGAACTGCTGGATAAAATCGGCCTGAAAGCGCGCGATTCAGATGGCATACGGCTGATGCCGGACGGCCGTCCGCTGGAGATCATTGTCGAGACCGCGGGCGAGAGCACCGATCAGTCCGATGTGCTGGAGCTTATCCGCGACAGCTGGAGCAAGATCGGCATCCGGCTGTTTATCAAACCCACGCGGCGCGAGGTCTTGCGCCGCCGCGCCAAGGCGGGCAGCACCATCATGTCGGTCTGGTTCGGCTTTGCCAACGGTCTGGCAACGCGCGATACCTCACCGGCGGATCTGGCGCCAACGCGCGATGACCAGCTCAACTGGCCCAGATGGGGCTATCATTTCATCACCAGCGGCAAGGGCGGCGAGGCGGTCGACATGCCTGTTGTCAAAAAACTGCTTGATCTCAACGCCGCCTGGACAACGGCAAAGGATGAAAAGGAGCGGGAAAAAATCTGGCGTGAAATGCTGGCCATTCATGCTGATCAGGTTTTCTCCATCGGTCTGGTCGCCGGGGTATTGCAACCCGTGGCGGTAAATTCCGCCTTGCAGAATGTGCCCTTCAAGGGCGTGTATAACTGGGATCCCGGGGCGCATTTCGGCATCTACCGACCCGATACCTTCTGGTACAAGGAGAGGGGCAAATGATCTCTTATTTCGTCCGCCGCGCCGGGATCATGGCACTGACCATGCTGGCGATCTCGGTGCTGGTTTTTATCATTATCCAGCTTCCGCCGGGGGATTATCTCACCACCTATATCGAGGAGTTGCGCTCGCAGGGCGAGACGGTCGATCCGAATAAAATCGCCTATCTGCGCGCCCAGTACGGGCTCGACCGGCCGCTGACGGAACAATATTTCGTCTGGCTCTGGGGCATGCTGCACTGGGATTTTGGCTATTCTTTTGAGTTTGACCTGCCGGTCTCCGATGTTGTGGGCAATCGTTTATGGCTTTCCATGGTGCTCAATTTCACCACCGTGATCTTTGTCTATGTGATCTCCTTCCCGATCGGCGTCTATTCGGCGACGCATCAATACAGCTGGTCGGATCACGGCATTACCCTGCTGGGATTTTTGGGGCTGGCAACACCCAATTTCCTGTTGGCGCTGATCCTGCTCTATCTGGCCAATATTATCTTCGGTACTTCCATTGGCGGGTTGATGGACCCCAAATTCATCAATCAGCCCTGGTCATGGGCAAAAGCGCTCTCGGTGCTGGAACATCTCTGGGTGCCGGTGGTGGTGATCGGCACTTCGGGAACCGCGGGCATGATCCGGCGCTTGCGGGCCAATCTGCTTGACGAGCTGCAAAAGCAATATGTCATTACCGGCCGGGCCAAGGGACTCTCGGAGCTTAAATTATTGCTCAAATATCCGCTGCGGCTTTCGCTCAATCCGTTTATCGCCGATATCGGCTCGCTGCTGCCGCAAATCGTCTCGGGCGCGGTGATCGTCTCGGCAGTGATGTCGCTGCCGACAACCGGGCCGATGCTGCTTTCGGCACTGCAAAGCCAGGATATGTATCTGGCCGGCTCCTTCTTGATGTTTCTGGCGCTGCTCACGGTTGTGGGGATGTTCGTCTCCGATGTGCTGCTGGCGATACTCGACCCGCGCATCCGGCTTGAAGGGGGGGTGCGGCGGTGAGCAAGCCCTTGCAGCATTACATATCAAGCGCCCCGTTCAATCCGGTGGATGACGAGGCGCTGACCCCGGAGCAGGAACGCTATTACCTCGCCTCGCAGTGGAAAATGATGTGGTGGCGTTTTAAAAAGCACAAGCTCGCCGTTATCGCCGGTATTGTGCTTTTTCTCAGCTATTCAACCATTTTCCTCACCGAAATTCTGGCGCCGTATAATCTGCATTCGCGCAATTCGGATTTTATCTATGCGCCGCCCCAGAGCATCCGCTTTTTTCATAACGGTCAATTTGAGGGCCCGTTTGTTTACGGGCTCAAATACCGCCTCAATATGGATACGCTCAAGCGCGAATATACCGATGATCTGACGAAAGTGGAGAAAATCCGTTTTTTCTGTTCCGGCGATTCCTATAAATTCTGGGGAATGTTCAGGGCGAATGTTCATCTGGTTTGCCCATCGAAAAACGGGACCCTGTTTATTCTCGGCACCGACCGGCTGGGACGCGACATGGCTTCGCGCCTGCTCTATGGCGGGCGCATATCGCTCACTATCGGTCTTATCGGCATCACGATCTCTTTTCTTCTGGGCATCAGTATCGGCGGGCTGGCGGGCTATTTTGGCGGCTGGATTGACAACGTCGTGCAAAGGGTGATTGAAATCCTGCGCTCCCTGCCCGAATTGCCTTTGTGGATGGCGCTGTCGGCGGCTCTTCCCGCCAACTGGTCGCCGATCTGGATTTATTTCGGCATCACCATCATTTTGGGGCTGCTGGACTGGCCGGGGCTGGCGCGGGCGGTACGCTCCAAACTGCTGGCGCTGCGCGAGGAAGATTATGCCGTTGCCGCCCGCCTGATGGGGGCGCGGCCCAGCCATATTATCGCACGCCACCTGCTGCCCAATTTCATGAGCCATCTGATTGCCTCGGCCACCCTTTCGGTGCCGGCGATGATTCTGGGCGAGACGGCCCTGAGCTTCCTCGGCCTTGGCCTGCGCCCGCCGGTGACAAGCTGGGGCGTGCTGCTGGCCGAAGCGCAAAATATCGAGGCGGTGGCGCTTTACCCCTGGCTGCTCCTGCCCATGCTCCCCGTCATCGTCACGGTGCTGGCGTTCAACTTCCTCGGTGATGGTTTAAGGGACGCGGCAGACCCTTATCACTGATATCGCTCGCGGCTATTCCGCGCTGACGCGCGGGCCTGCGCGGGCGCGGCGCAGGGGCGCCGGGCCGCAGTCGCGGCCGTTGAGTGAGTAATCCTCGCCATCCAGCTCGCTGCTCCCCGCTTCGCTCCCCCCTCCGTGGCAGGGCAAGCTTGCGAAAGCCAGCGCCAGCCCGCGAACGGACGCACGCCCGGAGGGCGGGCGGAAACTAAAACTAAACCAAACAAACACCCCCTCAAAAACCTTCAATACCCCCTACGCCTTGAGCTTGTAGCCCGAGCGAAACAACTGATAGGCGGCGGCCCAGAGGGCGGCATTGAGCAGGGCGGTGAAAATGACGCCGATCATGATATTGCTGTCGGCATGGCCGGTAAAGCCGTAGCGGAAACCGTCGATCAGGTAAAAGAACGGGTTGGCCCGGGCGATGTTCTGCGCAAATCCGGGAAGTTGCTCGATAGAGTAAAACGTCCCCGACAAGAAGGCCAGCGGAGTGACGATAAAATTCGTCAGGGCCTGGATATGGTCGAATTTTTCCGCCCATATGCCGCCAAGAATACCGATCAGGGACATCATCAGGGCGCCGGAAAAGGCAAAATAGATGATGGCCAGCGGGTGAACGAGCCGGAAATCAACAAATATCCACATGGCGGCAAGACAGGCGAGCGCAACGACCATACCGCGGGTCAGCCCGCCAAAAGCAAAGGCAAAGGTCTGCTCCCCGGCGGAGAGCGGCGGCATCAGCACATCGATGATATTGCCCTGAACCTTGGCCACCATCAAGGAGGACGAAGTGTTGGCAAAGGCGTTTTGCATCAGGCTCATCATTATCAGACCGGGGGCGAGAAAGTTCAGAAACGGCATACCCGCCACATCGGCCCTGATCCGGCCCATGGCGAGGGCAAAAATGGCCAGAAACAGCAAGGATGTCGTGACCGGGGCCAGAATGGTCTGGGTGAGAATTTTGACAAAACGGCGGACTTCCTTGATATACAAGGTCCACACACCGATCCAGTTGACGCGGCCAAAGCGGCGAAAGGCGGGCTGCTGGTAGAAAGAATTCAAATCTGACATGTGCGGTCTTCACTTTTTCGTTTTTATTGGGGAAAACTAACTTTTTTTTAACTTCGACTCTTGCGGGGGATTCGCCCCATATTGTAGTGTGCTTCTGGTTAAATACGACATATTGTAGTTTTGTCGCTTAACAGACAATATATACAGCGTATCTCATTTTTGCATGATTTAAAATGGCGGGGTTGTGCATACGGGATATGTCCGGTGCGCGAAAACGGCAATAAGAGGAGGAGTCCATGGCTTGGACAGATGATCGGGTGGAAATGCTCACAAAACTCTGGGCGGAGGGTTTGAGCGCCAGCCAGATTGCAACACGGATGGGCGGCGTGACCCGCAATGCGGTCATCGGCAAGGTTCACAGGCTGGGCCTTTCGGGACGCGGACGGCCAACCCGCGCAACTCGGACAAAAACCGTCAAGCAGAAACCCTCAATGCCGCACGCGCCACGCACCCCCATGCCCGTTGTGGGAAATACGGCGCTCAAAACAACGCCCGAGGCCGCGCCCGAGCCCGAAGCCAAGGTTGAGCCTGCCCCCTTGCGGGAGGTGGAAATCCCGGCTGGCGAGCGGCGCACGATCCTGACCCTGAATGAACATACCTGCAAATGGCCGATTGGCGATCCGGGAGACCGGAATTTTCATTTTTGCGGCCGCAAGAGCGAAACCGCCATGCCCTACTGCAAGGACCATGCAGCGGTCGCCTATCAGCCCAACCATGACCGGCGGCGCAAAAAGGCTGCATCGTGACCCCGGACCATAAGAAGCTTTTTTCTCCATTGACTTGGCGTTTGCCTGAAATACGGGTACAAGCAGGTATGGTTATAGCTTCGCGGGGCTGACGGGGAATGTACAAGCTGACGCTTCTGCTGTTACGCATTCTCATTGCATCACTGTTTGCCGGCGTGATCTTGTCTTATTTCAATGTCACGCCGGATCAGATTTTCAGCAATTTCGGCATGGACTCGCAAAATGTCAAGGATGTGCTCAGGCGGGCGCTGATCTGGGCGGTGCCGCATATTGCTCTGGGGGCCGTGGTTATCCTGCCGGTCTGGATTATCTTTTATCTGTTCCGCCCTTCACGAGATTGACACACGGCGCGGCCTGGCCTAGAAATATCCCCTGAATTTTGCCGCCGCTGTCTCCGGCGGCTTTTTGCTTTAAAGCCCTGATTTAAGGAATAGCCTCGTGATATCGCCGGTTTATCCCACCTATGCCCGCTTTGATCTTGCGCCTGAAGAAGGAACAGGGGTTTATCTGCGCTGCGCCAACGGCAAAACCTATCTTGATTTTGGCGGCGGGGTTGCGGTCAATGTGCTGGGTCATGCGCATCCAAAACTTGTCGAGGCGCTGAGCGCGCAGGCGGCAAAATTGTGGCACACGTCCAATCTCTATCAGATCCCGGGGCAGGAAAAACTGGCGCGGCGGCTGGTTGAGGCAAGTTTCGCCGATACGGTGTTTTTCACCAATTCGGGCGCCGAGGCGCTCGAAGCGGCGATCAAGACAGCGCGGCGCTATCACTTTGCCGGCGGACAGCCGGAGCGATTCCGGATGATTACCTTTGAAGGCGCCTTTCACGGCCGCACACTGGCCACCATCGCGGCGGGCGGGCAGGCGAAATACCTGGAAGGTTTCGGCCCCAAAACGGACGGGTTTGATCAGGTTGCCTTTAACGACATTGAAGCGGTAAAAGCGGCGATTTCACCACAAACGGCCGGAATTCTGGTTGAACCGATACAGGGCGAAGGCGGGATCAGAACGGCGCTGAACCCGTTTATGAAAGAGCTGCGCCAACTGTGCGATGATGAAGGGCTGCTGCTGGTTCTTGACGAGGTGCAGACGGGCATCGGGCGCAGCGGGCATCTGTTTGCCTATGAGGCTTACGCGATCACGCCCGATATCATGGCGATCGCCAAGGGTATTGGCGGCGGCTTTCCGCTCGGGGCCTGCCTGGCGACGCAAAAGGCCGCAAGGGGCATGGTTGCGGGGGTTCACGGCTCCACATTCGGTGGTAATCCGCTGGCAATGGCGGTGGGGAATGCGGTTCTTGACGTTGTGCTCGGGGAAGGTTTTCTTGAACATGTGCGCGATATGTCGCTGCGGCTCAAGCAGCAACTGGCGCAGATTTGCGATACTTATCCTGAAATCATTGAAGAGATACGCGGTGAAGGGCTGATGCTGGGGCTGAAATGCAAAGTTCCCAATGGCGAGCTTGTTTCGGCCTGTCTTGATGAGGGATTATTGCTGATCGGGGCGGGCGAGAACGTCGTGCGCCTGCTGCCGCCGCTGATTATCACACCGGAACATATCGGCGAGGCGGTGGAGAAAATCGGCAAGGCTTGCAACAAGCTGACAGCCACGATGGAAAAGGAGCCTGAATCATGAGCGCAAAGCCGAGACATTTTCTAGATATTGCCGATTGTGACGCCGCGACCCTGCGCGGCATCATCGAGGATTCGGCGTATATTAAAAAACAGCGCCAGGAGCAAGGCACGCCGCACCGGCTCAAGGGCAGGATTCTGGCGATGATCTTTGAAAAAGCCTCGACGCGCACCCGGGTCTCGTTCGATGTGGGCATGCGCGAGCTTGGCGGCGAGACGATCGTCTTGCAGGGGCAGGATATGCAGCTGGGCCGCGGCGAGAGCGTCGCCGATACGGCAAGGGTGCTCTCGCGCTATGTCGATGCGATCATGATCCGCACCTCCGACCATGACCAGATTCTGGAACTGGCCGCATATGCCAGCGTGCCGGTGATCAACGGTCTGACGGACCGCTCGCATCCTTGCCAGATCATGGCCGATATCCTCACCTTCGAGGAGCATAAGGGGCCGATCAAAAACAAGGTGATCACCTGGAGCGGCGATGGCAATAATGTCGCCGTATCCTGGATCGAGGCGGCGGCAAAATTTGATTTTGAACTGCGTCTGGCCTGCCCGCCCGAATTGCTGCCGCCGGCGGATGTAATGGAGCGGGCGAGCGCCGAGGGAGCGCGGGTGTATCTGATGGATGACCCTTATGAGGCGGTCAAGGGCTCGGACTGCGTCGTCGCCGATACCTGGGTCTCCATGGGCGACACCAATGCCGCCAACCGGCATAATCAGCTCAAACCCTATCAGGTGAACGCGGCGCTGATGAAGGCGGCGAAAGAAGATGCGATTTTCATGCACTGCCTGCCGGCGCATCGCGGCGAGGAGGTGACAGCAGAGGTGATCGACGGGCCGCAATCGGTGGTGTTCGATGAGGCGGAAAACCGGCTGCATGCGCAAAAAGGCGTGCTGGCCTGGGTGTTTGCGGCTTCATGAGCGTCGATATTGTTCTGCCCTTTGCGCTTGAAGGGGCCAATATACGCGGCAAGCTGGTGCGGCTCGGGCCCGCGATCAGCGCTGTTCTTGGAGGTCATGATTACCCCGAAGCCATCGCCGCCAAGCTCGGCGAGACGATCGCACTGACCGCCCTTCTTGGCGCCAGCCTGAAATTTGACGGCAAACTGATTTTGCAAACCCGCACGGACGGCCCCCTGAACATGATGGTGGCGGATTTTACCACCCCGGGGGATTTGCGCGGCTATGCCCGCTTTGACGAGGCGAAAAGCGGCTTTGAAAGCGGCGCGCTGCTCGGCACGGGACATCTGGCGCTGACCATAGATCAGGGCGCGCAGATGGAGCGCTATCAGGGGGTTGTTGAACTGGCAAGCGATGATCTTGCCGCGGCGGCCCATAGCTATTTTGAACGCTCAGAGCAAATCCCGACCCGGATAAAGCTTGCCGCCGGCCCCATTATTACCGGAGTGAAACACGCCTGGCGGGCGGGCGGGATCTTGATCCAGCATATGCCCGGCAGTGCGGAACCCGACGAAACCGGGGCCGAGGACTGGCTGCGGGTCTGCCTGTTGCAGGACACCGTTCAGGCGCATGAATTGCTCGACCCGCAGCTTGCCCCGGAAGAGCTGTTGTACCGACTGTTTCATGAAGAAGGGGTCAGGGTGTTCAAGCCCTTGCCCCTAAGGGCGCATTGCGGCTGCTCTGCAACGCAGGTGCGCGACATGCTGGCGCGCTTCAGCGCCGCGGAACGCGCCGCCATGATCAGGGATGATGACTCAATATCCGTCAATTGCCAGTTTTGCAGCCGCGAATATGTCTTCAACGCGGCTGAATTTGATTAAGCCAGCAATACAATCGCCTTGACCCGGGCCAAGAGTTCCCGGCCCGGCGCAAGGCCGGGACGGGCGCGCTGAGTGTACGGTGCTGGCTTGTTTATGTTGAAACGTGGGAAATATGCTTGTCCGGCGAGTAGATATCGAGAATATTCCAGTGACCGCTGGTCGGTGTCGGATTATTGATCATTGCCACATCCAGAACCGTCGGCCGGCCCGAAACCATGGCTTTTTCCAGTGCCGGGCGCAATTCAGCTGCTGATCTGATACGCAAGCCATCGGCGCCATAGGCGCGCGCAATGGCAGCGTAATCCGGCGCCAGGTTGTCTTCGCCGATCGTGCCGGGAAACGTCGTGCCGTAATTCAGCTCGAAATGCGCCTTTTGCAATCCGGCAATGGTGCCGAAGGCGTTGTTGTTCATCACGAGCCATATTATCCCCAGCCCGCGTTCGACGGCGGTTGCCAGAACCGACGGGTTTTGGCCAAAACCGCCATCACCGACCAGCGAGATCACCACCTTGTCCGGCGCAGCAATTTTTGCCCCGAGGGCGGCAGAAGGACCAAAGCCCATAGTGGCAAAGCCGCCGGGAATCAGTACGCTGCCCGGTTCAAGAATATCAAATTGCTGACCGACCCCGTTCTTGTTCCAGCCGACATCGGTGGTAATAATGGCATCCTCGGGCAGGGCTGCGCGGGTATCGGCCAGTATGCGCTCCGGCATCATCGGGAAGGTGTCACTCATCGCCATTTCCCGGTTGGACGCCTTGAACTTCCGGCGCCACCGGGCGATTTTGGCAATCATATCCGGGCGCTCAAAGCCATCTGGATAAATCTCCCGCGCCAGCTCGTCAAGCACACGCAAGGCCGATTTGGCATCCGCGACAGCCCCGATTTCGGTTGGATAATTGCGCCCGATTTCGCTCGGCTCAATATCGATATGCATCAGCCGCGTTGGCGGGATATTAAAAGTGTAGTCCTCATACCACGAGCTGCAATCGGCTTCCTTGAAACGGGTGCCGATGGCAAGAATATGGCTTGCCTGCAAACAGCTCCGGTTCACAAGCTGCGTGCCCCAGAAGCCGGTCATCCCCAAAACCAGCGGGTGATCATCACGCAGCGCCCCCTTGCCCATCAGTGAATGCGCCACCGGAATTTGCATGTGATCTACAAACCGGCGCAATTCATCCGCCGCATCGGCCAGCACAATGCCGCCGCCAATATACAAAACCGGCGCCGGGGCCCCGCCCAGTGCTTCGATAATCACCCGGGCTGTTTCCGCATCAATTGAGGGTTTTTGCAAGGGCGCATGACCGCTTTGCAGCCGTTCAAAGAGCGCCGCATCAACGGGCTTTGAAAACACATCCATCGGCACATTGACCAGAACCGGCCCCGGCTGGCCGCTTTCGGCCAGTTGAAACGCCTTGTGCATAATTTCCGGCAACAGCTCGGCCCTGTCCACCCGCCAGGCGCGTTTGACAAACGGCCGGTAGATTTCATATTGCGAGGCATCGGCGTGAAGATTGACTTCCTGATGCGGATGCTTGCCATAATAATGGGCAGGAACATCCCCGGCGATCACCACCATGGGGATGCAATCGAGCGCCGCATTGGCGACCCCGGTGGCGGCATTGGTCAGGCCCGGACTCAGATGGGTCAGCAATACGGACGCCTTTCGCCTTACCCGCGCATAGGCGTCGGCGGCATGGGCCGCGATTTGCTCATGGCGCACCGTGACAAAATCAATCGGGCTGGGCTCCAGCGCCGAGAGCAGCGCGATATTGGTATGGCCGCACAAACCAAAGATGTGCTTTATGCCGCGATTTTCAAAATAATTTACCAGATGTTCGGATACGGTTTTCATTCTTGCCTCGAAACAGGGTCAGCCAAGCTCGGCGCCGTAAAACTCACCGAACAATTCGGGTTCAGACGGCCGGTCCTCGGCAATCGGGCGCGAGACCCAGGTGATGTTGAGATAATGTTTGAGCGAAATATTCTCATTGGTGATATTGCCGCCCCAGATGCCGCAGCCAAGACTTGATGTCATCGGCATGCCGTTGGTGAACGAACCGGCATTGGATTTGGATTGCGGCTGGCGCACCATCATCCGGCTGACCGGCGCCACCCGGGCCAGGGCATCGATATGGGCGTCATCATGCGAATATATACCGCAAGAATGTCCCGTGCCGCCCACTTTATAGATGGCGCGAACGATATCGAGGGCCTCATCAAAATCTTCAAACCAGTACAACGCCATCAAGGTGGTCAGCTTTTCGCCCGAAAACCGGTGCTGTTTGCCGATCATCCCCTGATTTTCAACCATCAGGAATTTGCGGTCAGCACCAATTTCAAACCCGGCCGCCTTTGCGATCTGTTGCGGCGGGCAGGCAATAGTCGGGAAGGTTCTGCGGCCGTTTTCGTCCCACATGACCTTTTCCACCCGCGCCTTTTCGTCTTCATCACACAGATAGCCGCCCTCATCAATCAGGGCCTTGATGAATTCGTCATAGATCGATTTTTCAATAATGATATTGCCGTCCGCCGAACAACCGGAACCAAAATCCGATGTTTTGCTCAGCCTGGTGTTGCGCGCGGCAATGGCAATATCCGCCGTGGCGTCGATCACGATTGTCGAATTGCCGGCGCCGACCCCGTAAGCGGGTTTGCCCGAGCTGTAGGCCGATTTGACCATCGGCTTGCCGCCTGTGGCCATGGTGAGGTCGCACATAGCCATCAGTTCCTTGGTCAGGGGGATTGACGGGTTTTTAACCGCCTGGAACAAATCCGCCGGCGCGCCCAGATGAATGCAGGCCCGGCGCATGACCTCAACCGTTTCCGCCGTTGTCCTGCGGGTTCGCGGATGCGGCGAAAAGATCACCGCATCGCGCGCCTTGGCAGCATAAATCCCGGTCACCGGCGGCGTCAGGGCCGGATTTGTCATCGGGATCAGCGAGGCGATGACGCCGGCGGGCTTGGCATATTTGACAATGCCTCTGGCGGCATCTTCTTCAATTATGCCGACGCTTTTCCGGCGCAGCGCATCGCGGAGCACACCGTGGATTTTAAAGCGCTTGCCGGGTCGCCCTTCACGGTCGCCAATGCCGCTTTCATCGACGCCCATCTGCGCCAGACGGGTAAATGTCTTCTCGTTTGAGCTGGCCCAGCCAATCGACTGGCACAGCCGGTCGAGCCGTTCCTGATCATAATCTTCCACTTGCGCCATGGCCCGGCGGGCTCTGGCAACAAGCTCTTTGACCTGTTCGCGTTCTTCTTGCGTAATTTCACGTTGCATAACTTACCCTTGCCGTCATGATCTTCCCTGCACCCGGACCCGCCTCACGGCGTCTATCCGGCCGCCTGAAGCCGGGACAGGTGCGATTCAAGATACTCCCTGGTTTTCTCAAGGCAATAGGCGGCATAATTCCCGGCTCCCATCATCTGCCTGACCCTGGAATTGGGGATTTCCAGCGAATAGGGAATGACCGGAAGAGCGCGTAAAATATCAGCCACATTTATATCGCCCAGGCCGGGCGGCACCCGGTCTTCACGTGCGGTAAAAATCTGCGCCTCTCTTGAGGCCGGCACCGGTCCGCTCGCATCACAAAGATGCACAAAGCCAAACCATGATGGCGGCGCGGCGGCAAATTCCTGCGGCTCCGTATGGGAGCGCGAGACATGCAGCACATCCACCAGCATGCCCGCATTGTCCATGCCGGATTTCTCCAGCATCTGTTTTGCCGCCTTGAAATCCGGGATTTGTGACCATGAGGTAAACTCCAGCATCGGGCGCAGCGAATATTGGCGCGCCAGTTCACAAAATTGCTGAAATTTCTCCAGCGCCCGGTTGCGGTCGTCATCGGGAAGCTGGGTAATCACAAACCGGGCCGAAAGCGCCTGCGCCGTTTCAAACACGGGCAGAAAACTCTCGGGCCGGGTTTGCGGTCTCAGGCTGGCAAGCTCAACATCATTCACCTTCACCCGGCTCTGTTTGAGAGCGCCGGTCAACTCGCGCAATCTGGCCTTGTCATGCACCAGAGGGTGGTGCGGTTCATTGCCGGTTACCGCCACCAGCCGCGGGCTGAAATAATCATATCCGGCAGCTTCGGCAGCTTTCAGCAAATCAATCGGCGCCAGTTCCAGCACCGTCAAATGGGCCAGAGAGAATTCAAAGGACATTACATCGCTCCTTTTTCCGAATCGAACCCGTGCGCGGCCTTCCGGCATATCTCAGGTCAATCGGCAAATATTATAAATAAACTATAATATCATATGTTTTTGCAATCAACAGCTATATTGCTCTTGATCTGGCAATTTATAACCCTGTGCATGAAGTTGTATACATGGATTGCCGGGCAAGCGGGCGCGGCATCCGGCTCACGCCTGACAGACCCGTCAAGAAAATCAAAACAGCAGCAAAATGCAGGGCCGGGCCTATTTTGGCTCGTATAATGGCAAAAAGCGCGTTGGCATCGGGCCCTTGTTGCGGCCGCCCTGCTGCATCTGTTCCCAGCCATGCGCCAGAATGCCGACCGCGCGCGACAGGCAGAACACGCCGCGCGCCAGAGGCGGCGGAAAGCCCAGCTCGGCAAATATCACCGCGGTTGCGCCATCGATATTCATCGGAATTTTGCGCCCGCCCTTGCGCCTTGCAAGTTCGTGCTCCACCGTCTCGCCGATAGTAACAAAACGCCCGCCAACCGTACCGGCGGCGGCGGCTTCGCGCACTATCTGCATCAGCCGCGGCGAGCGCGGATCAACCGGCTTGTGGAACCGGTGGCCAAAACCCGATACGATCTTGCCATGAATTTCGCACCAGGCGTCAATGCCTTCCGCAACCGCTTTTTCAAGCGCATCACCGGCCCTCATCCTGTTGTCGATATCATAATAAAGCTCGACACATTGCTCGCCGGCGCCGCCATGAACATCGCCCAGCATATTGAGTCCGGTCGCCATGACATTATTGATCCCCACGCCGCAGGTTGCCGCCATGCGCGAGGCGGCAATTGATGGCGCCTGGGGGCCATGATCAACCGCCGCAACCAGCGCGCATTCCAGCAGCGCCGCTTCGGCCCCATCCGGCTTCTTGCCCAGAACCATGAACCAGATCATTTGCGCGAAACTCATATTTCCGATCAGATCCTGAATTGGTTTGCCGCGAAACTCAATCCGGCCCGGCTCCATATCAATGATCGAGGTGCGCCACCAGGCGCGGATATCTTCACTGTCGGTTTTATCGGCCATTTTGTCCTCCGGATTTATCAAGGATCGTCAGTTGACGTCAGTTGTTCAAATTGTTTCACAAACCGGTCCGGGTCGGCCTTTAGACCGCTGAACAGCTCAAAGGCATGCACCGCCTGAAAAACTGCCATGCCTGACCCATCCATGGTTTTGCAACCTGCCGCCCTGGCGGCGGCCAGAAGCTCGGTTTCGAGCGGGAAATAGACAATATCGGCAACCCACATAGCGGGCAAAAGCAAATCCGCCGCAATCGCCGTGCCGGGATGTCTGGCCATGCCCATTGGCGTTGCGTTGACGATACCGCTCACCCCGGCAAGAGCGGTTTTATCCAGACCGGGCAACAGGCGAGTCAATAATTGCGGCCGGTGCAGCTCAAGCCGCCCGGTCAGGGCCCGGCTGTGAGCGGCATCAATATCGTAGATCAGCAATTCCTCAACGCCCCAGTCCGCAAGCGCAAAGGCAACCGCGGACCCGCCGCCGCCGGCGCCCACGAGCAAAACCTTCCTTTTCTCCCACCCGGCCATATCACGCTCAAGGCTTCTGGAAAAACCGCTGTAATCCGTGCTGTGGGCAATCCTTTTTCCATTGGCGAACACCACGGTGTTGGCCGCCCCCAGAGCCTGAACATTTGCGGATAATTCACCGGTATATTGCAAGATTTCCGCCTTGTAGGGATAGGTGATGTTAACACCGGCGTAATTGTTGCTCTCGGCCATATCAACAAGCTGCGCCAGACTTTGGCCCCTGAACTCATCACTGCTGGTATCGATAAACCGGTAGGTATAATCCAGCCCCAGCTCGCAGCCTTCGGCCTCATGCATTGCCGGGGTCAGGGAGGCTGCAATTCCGTTGCCGATAAGTCCGGCCTGCAAGACCGGTCTTGCCTTGCTGTCATTGCTGTTCGTCCGGCTTCCAGACATGGAGCACCCCCTGCTCGTGAGGAAACGCAACACTCAGTTGCGCGGCAAACTTGTTAATTTCTGATTTTTCTTTTGCGCCGCAATTCTGATTCTGGCATTGCGGGCGCCAAATCCCTTGTAACTGCCCTTGCGTTGCAGGATTTCAAAGAAAAATCCGCTGAAGAACGGCTGGCTGTAGAATTGAAAATACTCACCGCCATCATCACGGTCATAAAGAATATTTGCTGATTTCATTCTCTCGATCAGCGCAGCATCAAGATCAAAGCGGGCTCTGAGATCATCATAATAATTAGCCGGTATCTCGAGACTCTCAAAACCATTCCCGGCCATTCTGGACGCGGAATAGAAAATATCATCGGTTGCCAGCGCCACATGCTGCACCGGCGCGCCAAAATTATCCGCCAGAAACTGACCGGCAAAGGTCCGGTGCGTTTCCGAACCGTTCAGGGTAATGCGCACATCGCCATGCGCGGCGGAAATCGCCCGGGAATGCACCAGACCGGCCGGATCGGCAACATCAACCATCGAAGATTTGGTGCATTGGAAAATCGATGTGTAAAACAGGGTCCAGCTCAGCATTTCTTCGTAATTCATCGTCTGGGCAATGTGATCAATGCGCAGCAATCCGGCGTCTTCAGGGGGGTTATCGGTGGTTTGCGGCGTAAATTCGATTTCCCACACCCGCGCCAGATCGCTCTTTGCGTCAATGAAATGCAACAGGCTGCCGCCAACACCGCGAATGGCCGGGATATTGAGTTCGTTTGCCCCGACCGGCTGATGGAATGAGCGGGCGCCCATGGCCCGGGCGCGGTGCAGGGTCGCCAGAGCATCATCCACCCGGATACCGATATCACAGACCGAAGTCCCGTGCATGATATAGGCCGAATAGGCATAGCCTTCGCTTTCGGTATTAATGACGATATTAATGTCACCCTGGCGCCATAATCCGACGGCCTTGGAAATATGGTGTCCGACAAAGCGGAACCCCATGGCGTGCAGCATGGTGCCGATGATGCGCGCCTCGTTTTTGTCATTGGAGGTAAACTCGACAAATTCAAAGTTATAGGCTTTTGCCCGGTCCGGCAATTCAGGCACGGAAATGGCGAGGGCCGGTTCCACCCGCTTGACCTGATCGGCAAGATTAAGCAAGGAACGATACCCGTCCACGGCGATGGTTTTCGGGTTGCCGCTGGTGAATTTGTCATTGCTGACATACAGGGATAGCGGTCCTGAATAGCCGGTGGACGCAACCTGGCGCATGAATTGAACCAGATCCAGATCGCCTTGTCCCGGCATTGCGCCGAAATGGCGCGAGAGATAACGCAAATCCATGTCAATGGATGGCGCATCGGCAAGCTGCACCACAAAAATGCGGTTGCCGGGAATGGAGCCAATCGAGAAGGGGGCGGATTTTCCCGCCAGGGCATGAAAGCTGTTCAGGCCAAGCCCGATTGCCGGATTATCGGCCTTGCGGACGATTTCCCAGGCGCGAATATGATCGGTGACATGCCTGGCCCATGCCAGCCCCATATAGGCAATGCGGATTGAGCGTTGTTGCGCCCGTTGCGCCAGCTCATGAAAATCAGCCGCAATCCGGTCCATATCGCCCAGGGCGTCACCGGATACCGAAGAGCCAACCAGCAGCAGATCGGTTTGCAACTCGCCCATGAGATCAAATTTCCGCATTGCCCGGTCGAATGCATGGGCGCGCTGGGCCCCGGGCAGGCCCTCAAAATTATGAAAGGACTGAAACAGCGTGATATCAAGCCCGTAATCACGCACCAGCTTTCCGGCCTCGCGCGGGCTGCCTTCAAAACCGATGATGTCCTGCTCGAAAATCTCGATGCCGTTGAAACCGGCTTTGGCAATCGCGGCCAGTTTTTCCTCAAAAGTTCCGGCCAACGAAGCCGTTGCTATTGATGTTTTCATCTTCTGGTCTCCTGTGAGGATTTTTCACCGGCTTTGCGGGCCCGTCTTGATTTAATCCATGGCCATAGGGGCGTTTGCGACAGCAGCATCAGGATAAAGCTTACCGAGAGAACCAGTGATATCGGATGGGAGACAAAATTCCACAAGAATTCACCGACATCCCCGCGCGCTCCGATCATGGCCCTGCGGTAATTGGCATCCATCATCGGCCCCAGAATGACACCAAGAATCACCGGTCCGACCTGAAATCCGTAGGTTTTCATGAAATAGCCGATAATGCCGAATAGCAGCATCCAGTATATATGGGTCGGGTCATTCTGGATGGCGTATGAGCCCACCGCCGACAGGATGATGATCAGCGGCATTAAAATCGCTTTCGGACATTCCACAATTTTGGTGAACACCTTGATGCCGGTCAGGCCGAAAACCAGCAAGAAGACATTCGCCAGCGCCAGATTGCCCACCGTGAACCAGAAAAGATGCGGCGTTTCCACCAGCAATAGCGGGCCCGGTTTGAGCCCGTGAATAAACAGTGCGCCGATGATTACCGCCGTCACCGCATCACCGGGAATGCCAAGTGTCAGCATGGGAATAAAGGCACCGCCAACGGCAGCATTATTGGCGACTTCGGGCGCAATGAGCCCCTCCTTGGCGCCTTTGCCGAATGGCACTTGCGGATTTTTGGTGCTTCGCCTTGCATCATCATAGGCCAGCAAGGCGGCAATATCGCCGCCGGTCCCCGGCAGGGCGCCAATGATCGTGCCAATGCCCGATGCGCGAATGGCAACCCTGAAATACCGCTTCACATCGGAAAATCTGGGAACAATCCGGTCAATTTTCTGTTTGACCGCCGGAATATCAAGGGTTTGCAGTTGCACAAATGCCTCCGCCACGCCAAAAAAACCGATCATGGCCACAATATAGGGAATGCCGCCCATCAGCGAGATGGTGCCGAAGGTAAACCTGCCTTCGGCGGTCATCGGATCAAGCCCGACCATGCCGATCAAAACGCCAAGCCCGCCGGCAAAGACGCCCTTGGCGAAGCTTTCCCCCGAAAGCGTTCCCACCAGCAAGATGCCGATCAGCCCCAGCAACAGATAATCGCGCGAATTGAACATCAACGCGAACTGGGAGATGACCGGGGCAAACAGCGCCAGTGCGATAATGCCGATGATGCCGCCAAAGACACTCATCACCGTCGTCAAACCGATCGCCTCGCCGGCCTCGCCGCGCCGCGCCATCGGATAGCCTTCAATTGCGGTTGCAATCGCGCTCGGAGCGCCCGGGATATTGAGCAGGATAGCGGTGCGGCCGCCGCCATAAACCCCGCCCACAAAGACGCCGGCGATCAGGGCAAGAGCGCTGTTGACATCCCATTTGAAAGTAAAGGAGATCAGGATCGAGGTTGCCATAGTGACCGAAAGGCCAGGAATGGCGCCAACATAAATACCCGCCAGTGTGCCGACAGCCGTCAGAAACAACAATTGCGGGTCAAGCCAGGAAAGCGCCAGGTAATTAAGGAATTCCAGCATGTCAGAATATCCCCGGCGGGATCAGGGCGCCCTTGGGTAAAACCACCTGAAACGCAATACGGAAAATCAGATAGACCGCGCCAAGGGCGGCAATCGCCAGCAGCAGCGAAACCCAGAAGCTTTTGCGCCACAAATAAAGGAGCGAAACCAGCAGAAACAGGCCGGAAGACACAACAAAACCAAGCCAGGGCATGGAGAACAGATAGGCCGCCACGATCGCCAGCATGATCATAAAACGCAGCGGCGTGACATCATGCACAAAGCGGGAAAATACAGAAAGCCCGTTATCGCTCCGGACCGCGCCGGCCCTGAATGCGTCGGCGACGATAAATAGGCCCGAAACCAGCATTGTCGCCGCCGCCAGCATCGGAAAAACCCCCGGTTTCGACAGCCCCGAGAAGCCGGAAATAAGATAGGCCTGCCAGAGGGCCGCCGCACTGAACCCGGCAAGGATAAAGACAAAGGTCAACTCGCCGGGGCGGCGGCGTCGCGATATAGCCATCGCGGTGCTCCATTTCAATACAGGACCTGGCCCGGCGCTTCACCGGACCAGGCATATTTTTAGCTTTGCTCAGGGACGTGGTATACCCAGTTTTTCCGGGCTGACCTTGGCGGCTCCGGTATCCTGAAGCGCCCAGACGGTAACCTGTTGCCATTTTTTCAGGAAAGTCTTGGCTTCATCGCCGGAAATATTCATCACGACATTACCGCGATTCGCCATCAATGTGGTAAAGGCCTTGCTTTTGGCTGCGGTATCAAAGGCGGCAACCAGCTTGGCTTTTACGTTGTCGGGCGTATCGCCCTTGACAAAGACACCGTAAAACGGTCCCCATGGCAGGAATTTTGCCATTTGCGGGATGGCGTCGGTAATCGCCGGGACACCGGGTAAAGTGGCAACCGGTGCAGGGTTGACCACAGCCAGAACCCGCATCTTACCGGCTTTTACATGCTCCGCGGCGGCTGAAATCCCTGAAGGCATGAAGTCCACCTCACCGCCCAGCATGGCGGTAAGACCAGGGCCTTCACCGCCGAAGGGAATGGCGGTCACATCAAAGGCAACAGCATTTTTTACCAGCGCCGCGATGGTGCTGGGCAAGCCGCCGGGGCCGGTCGAGCCCATCTTGACCTTGCCGGGATTGGCTTTGATATCGGCCAGAAGATCCGCCATTGTCTTGTATTTGGAGCCGCTGGGAACCGCGATCACGGCAACACCGCGCCCGAGGATATTGACCGGATAAAAACTTGAATAATCAAGCTTGCTTACGCCCATGACCGGATGCAGCTGCGGATTTTCAGCACCATATAAAATCGTATAGCCGTCTGAAGGGGCGGCATTGACGAAAGCCACGGAAATCGCCCCGGCGCCGCCGGATTTGTTGAGCACAATGATCGGCTTGCCAAGCGCCTCCTGGGCGGCCGGGTTCACGGCCCGCGCCACAGTGTCGGTGGCACCGCCTGCACCCCACATGACAACGCCCAGAACTTCTCTTTCCGGATACTCACCGGCAAAGGCCGTGCCGGTCATAACGGCAACCGCCGCGGCGGTCATTAGTATTTTGCGAAACATTTTTCTCTCCCTACGGTTGGTAAAGACGTTTTGCCATGAGGACAGGCAGAACGCCACTGTAACACAAGCACGATACCCACGGTAAATCAACATAGATTCATATTTATCATATATATTTTTGCAAAATATATGATGAAATTAACGAGTCAATATGTGGCAGGAAAGGGTCAGGTACCGGGATTCAGGCGTTGCCCACTGGCATAAATATGTGTCGATTTTTCCGGCAGACGAATAAAGGCCTTCCGGTCCGGCAAGGGGTTGCCGACGGATATCTTGGCCTTTATTTCAAGACCGTCCAGATCAAGCATGACAATATTGTAGTTGCCAAGATTCTCGATTTCGCGAATATCAACGCCAAGCGCTCCGGCTCCGGGCGTGTCGCTGATCTGGACAAATTCGGGACGAATACCAAGTTCAAGCGCTCCTGCCGCTGTTGCGGCCGCCTTTGCCAGCGCCGGCAGGGGCACCTTCTTGTCCTTGATCATCACCCCGCCTTCCGCCACCGTGCAGGGCAGGATGTTCATTGCCGGCGAGCCGATGAACCAGCCGACAAATGTGTGCTGCGGGCACTCGAACAACTCCTGCGGCGTTCCGATCTGCATCACCTTGCCCTGATCCATCACCGCGACATGATCGGCAAAGGTCATGGCCTCGTTCTGGTCATGGGTTACATAAACCATGGTTTGCTTCAGCGCGGTATTTATCTCTTTCAGCTTGCGCCGCAACAGCCATTTTTGCTGCGGATCAATAACCGTCAGCGGCTCATCAAGCAAAATGGCCGCCACATCCTCGCGCACCAGTCCGCGGCCGAGCGAGATGAGCTGCTTGGCGTCGGCGGTGAGTTGCCGGGCCGGTTTCTTCAGGCTGGATTCCAGATTGAGCAGGGCGGCCACTTCCTGCACCCGGCGCCTGATCTCGGTCTCCTCCACATTCCGGCAGCGCAGCGGAAAGGCCAGATTATCATGCACGGTCTTGGTCTTGTAGATCACCGGAAACTGGAACACCTGGGCAATATTGCGCTGGGCGGTCGCCAGAGCGGTGACATCGCGGCCGTCAAACAGCACCCGGCCGCGGGTGGGATGAACAAGGCCGGAGATAATGTTGAGAAAGGTGGTTTTGCCGCAGCCCGAGGGCCCGAGCAGGGCATAGGCGCCGCCATCTTCCCAGACATGGGAAAAAGGTTGCAGGGCATAGTCCTCAAGACGCCCGCCCGCCGGTCCATAGCAATGACCGACATCCTTCAACTCTATGCGCGCCATAGCTTCACCCCTCCATCACAGCGCTGCCGGATACCAGATTGTCCGGCGCCGCCAGCAGCCGGCCATCGGCGGAAGAAAAGGCGAAAAGCCGGCCGGGATTAAAACGGATACGGATACCGCTTCCCAGCGCATAAGAGTGAACGCCATCCTCGCGCACCACCCAGGACACTTCATTATGATGAATGTGGATATAGGTTTCCGAACCGTTGACTTCCGAAAGCTGCACTTCGGCCGCAAGTTCCATATCATCGGCGGCGCTTTGTTCCAGATTAAGATCATTGGCGCGGATGCCGATGCGGCACGGGCCCGGTGGCAGGCCGGCCAGATGCCCCGAGCGGGGCAGAACCAGCCCGTCCCCCAGAATGATGCGCTCCCCGGCGACATCGGCGCTGATCATGTTCATGGGCGGATCGTTGAAAACCCGCGCCACGGTCTCACAGGCCGGGTTGTGAAACGCCTCATGCACATCCCCGGTTTGCAGCACCCGGCCTTCATCCAGGATGATAATACGGCCGCCAAGCATGAGCGCCTCAAGCGGTTCGGTAGTTGAATAAACGATAATGGCGGAGGTGTTATTGCCGAACAGGCTGCGAAATTCGGGACGCAGCTGTTCGCGCAGCTTGTAATCCAGATTGACCAGCGGCTCATCAAGCAGCAGCAGGTCGGCATTCTTGACCAGTGACCGGGCCAGGGCAACGCGCTGCTGCTGGCCGCCGGACAATTCGCCAGGGCGGCGGCGAAGCAACTCGCCAATGCCGAGCAGGGCAGTCACTTCATTGATCCGCGCGTCGATTTCATCGCCCGGCAGACCGGCGCGCTGCAGCGGAAAGGCAATATTTGCCCGCACATCCAGATGCGGGTAATTGATAAATTGCTGGTAAACCATCGAGACCCGGCGCTTCCAGACCGGAACCTCGACAATATTACGCCCATCCATGGTAATCGCCCCGGATGTTGGCTGGTCAAGGCCCGACAGCAGCCGCAAGAGGCTGGTTTTTCCCGCCAGGGTCGCTCCCAGAACGACATAAAAAGCGCCTTTTTCAAATGTCAGGTTAATATCGGCCAGATGCATCTGGTCCTCGGCCATGCTGCCCACGGCTTCCAGAATCAGGGACATGACCGCACCTCTGCAGCAGGTATTTTAACGGTTGCCGGGCCGGTCCTGTTCATTTGATCGCTCCGGCCAGATTGCCGCTGGAGAGATATTTCTCGATAACAAAGGCCAGGATGACCAGCGGCACCACGGCAATCAGCGATGAAGCCGACAGGCTCCACCACGGTGTTACCGAGGAATTGAGCGAAACAATGGCCACCGGCAGCAATTGCGTCTCGGTGAAGGTGAGGATGAAGGCAAAGAAAAAATCGTTCCAGCCAAAGACAATGCAGAACAAACCAGCCACCACCAGCCCCGGCTTGCAATTGGGCAGGATCACCCGCCAGAAAGTTTCCAGCGGCCCGCAGCCGTCAAGCATGGCGGTTTCATCAAGCTCGCGCGGGATATTGTTGAAAAAATCCACCATGACCCAGACGACGATCGGCATCAGCAAGGCGATATAGACCAGCACCAGACCGGCACGGCTGTCGAGCAGGCCCAGCATGCGCAGCATGAGAAAGAACGGGATCGAGAGCACGATGGGCGGCATGATCCGCTGGGAGATGAAAAAGAAGGTGATATCGGCATTGCGGATCGGCCCGGCCCGCCAGGAAAACCGCGACAGGCCATAGGCGGCAAGGGTACCCAGCAGCAGCGAGATAAAACTGGCCGACAGCGTTACCGTCAGGCTGTTGAGATAGGGCGTGATGATATCAATACCCTTGCCCTCACCGCGAAACAGCACCTTCCAGCCCTCAAGCGAGGGTTCATATTGCAGCCAGGGGATATAGGTCGCCCCCGAGACGACGCCATTGGCGGTTTTGAACGAGGTGGTCAGGGCCCACAAAAACGGCAGGGCGACAAAAGCGGACCACACCAGCAGCACGAAATATTTCAGGGACCGGTAAAGTACAAACATGGCGGTTCTAGTCCTTAAGAATCATGATGCGGGCGAGGATTTTGGCAATGATGGTCAGCGCTATAATCATCAGCACCAGATAGGTGACCGACAGCGCCGCCGCGTAACCGATCTGAAATTCACGCAAGCCGCGAATATAGATATAGTAGCTGGCGGTTTCGGTCGCCGTTCCGGGACCGCCGGCAGTGAGCACATAAACGGTTTCCATGATTTTGGAGGCTTCAATCAGGCGGATGATCAGCGCCCCGATTGAAATCGGCGCCATCAGCGGCATGGTGACATTGAAGAAAGTGCGCACCGGACCGGCGCCGTCAATGGCCGCAGCCTGAAACGGCTCGCGCGGCAATGAGAGCAGCCCGGCCAGCAGCAGCAGAAACATAAAAGGCGTCCATTGCCAGACCTCGACAATCACAAGGCTGATGACAGCCGTGCTGGCGGTGGACAGCCATGGCACCGCCGGCAGGCCAAGCATCTCGATGAAATTATTGAGCGGCCCGAGGGATTCGTGGAAAATGGTCCGCCAGATTACCGTCATGATGACCGGCGTGGTCATCATCGGC
This sequence comes from Alphaproteobacteria bacterium, assembly GCA_024275895.1. Lineage (GTDB taxonomy): Bacteria > Pseudomonadota > Alphaproteobacteria > Rhizobiales > BM303 > BM303. The sequence goes on from JAJRYE010000087.1 coordinate 49,029, forward strand.
ACCAGAAACAACACCCTGAAAAACCGCTTCATGCGGATATTGCGCCAAACCAGCAGCGCCAGCGAGAAACCCAGAACATATTGCAGGGCTACCGAGCTGACCGCCACCATCACCAGACGCTGCATGGCCTCCCAGAAACGCCCGTCCGCCCACATGCGGGTGTAATTGCGGCCGCCAAACCAGTCCAGCCCCGGCATGACCACATCCCAGCTGGAAAAACTCACCCGGATGGTAAACAGCAGCGGAAACAGGATGATCGCCAGAAGGACCAGCAATCCCGGTAAAAGGAATACATATTTATGCCGCAAATTCAACATGTCAGCCCTTTGTTTTCATCCCCTTCACAATGCGGCCTGAAGCCCTGGGCGCCGCCCCCTTGCGCAGGCAAGTGGGGCGGCGCCCGAAAGCGCAGTGTTTCAGGATACCGGAAAAGCCACATTCAGCGCAGATTGTCTTCCAGCGCCACCACATTGGCATAGGCATCACGTACCCGTTCCTTGCCGATGCGCTCGACAATGCGGGACCATTCCCTGGCCACGCCGTCAAGGGCTTCCTGGGCGGTTTTTTGCCCGGCCATGGCTTCGGAGACGCCGGCGGCCAGCGAGCTCATGAACTGGCCAACGCCCGGCACCCGCAGATCAAACACGCGGTTCTTGCTGTCATCCATGCCTGACAGGGTCTTGACGTAACTATCGGCGACTTTCGCATCCCAGCCCAGTTTTTCGGTCCAGAAGGCCGGATCGAAATGGTTGGAGCGATAAGGATTGACGCCGAAACGGCCAATTTGCAAATCATGCGGGGTGTTGGCCTGATTGGAGAAGAAGCACAGATAATCAAAAGCCATGTCCTTGTTCTTGCTGGAGGCAGCGACAGCCGATGTCCAGCCCCAGGTGATATAAGGCGCACGGTTGGGGGTATCAAAATGATCCCACTTCCCGGTCTTGCGGTTCCACACCTCATGCGAGCCCGGCAGGGGGGCCGCCATGACCTTGTTGCGGATGCGGCTTTTCTTCTCCATGGCCTGAATAAAGGCATCATCCCAGGAATAGCTGAACAGGGTCTGGCCGCCGCCAAAGGAGAAGATCTCGTCGCCAAGGCCAAAATTATTGCCACCGGGGGGCATGAAGCGCTGCGCCTTGATAAACATTTCCAGCCCGCGCACCCAGCCGGGGGAGTTGACCAGTGGCGTCATGGTCTCCAGATCAAAGAAGAACCCGCCCTTGACATCCGGGTGCTTGGCATAACCGGCAACCCGGCTGATAAAGGCCGAGAACATCAGATCATCACGCTTGACCACCTCAGCCGAGCCATAATTCTTCTCGCCGTCACCATCCCAGTCCCAACCGTTGAAAAAGGCGGCAATTTCGTCATATTCCTCCCAGGTGGCCGGCACTTGCAGCTCGCGTCCGGTCTTGTCCTTGAATTTCTTTTTCAAATCCGCATTTTCAAGAACATCACGGCGGTATTTCAGATAATGCCGGTCGCCGTCAATGGGATACTGGATCATCTGTTTGCCCAAGGTGGCAACATCGATATAGTTCGGGGTCACCAGCTTCATCGCCTTTGAATTGCGGTATTTCTCCGGCACCGGCGCCAGATAGCGGTTGAAATCACCGATCCACAAAGAGCCGTAGAACATGACATCATAGGCGCTCTGGCCGGTCTGGAAGGGGATCATGATCCGCTGGAACAGATCGCCGAACGGCACATGCACAACCTTGACCTTGGCGCCGGTCAACTCGCCAAACTGTTTGGCATGCAGGGCCGTGGGTTCGCCCATGACCGGTACTGCATGGGTGATGATACTCAAGGTGCGGCCGGAATAATCCTTGGCGTCAATCGCCTCATAAGAGCACAGACCCGCCACATCCTTGTCAATGCCGTATTTCGAGTAGTCCTTGGCCATGACCATGCTCGGCGCCATCAGGGCCACCAGTGCCGTTGTTATCAGCATTTTCCTCATTATTCTCTCCCTTTTGTTATGTGATTGTCCTGCAAAAGCCGTTACGGTATCAGCACGGCGCGGCCGGTAAATGCGCCGGCATTGAGATCATGCAGGGCTTTGTTTGCCTCGCTCAGGCGATACTCATGCGTGTCCAGCCGGACCAGACCGCGATCGGCCAGCGCCATCAACTCCACCAGCTCCGGATAGGAACCGACGAGATTACCGACGATGGTTTTTTCGGAGATGATCATGTCGATGGCGGGCACCTCGATTTTTCCGCCATAACCGACAATGTAATAATAGCCGTCCTCACGGGTGGCGGCGAGGCCCTTGACGATGGCATCGCCCTCACCGACGAAATCAATGACCGCCTCGGCGCCGTGGCCGTTGGTCAGGGCGAGGACTTCTTCCACCCAGTCATCACCGGCAACAACCGTGTGATGCGCGCCCATTGTCGCAATCATCTCCAGCGCCCTGGGCGAGAGGTCAACGACGATGATTTCAGCGGCGCTGAGCGCCGCCAGCACCTGCACACCGATATGGCCCAGCCCCCCGGCGCCGATGATGACGGCGTACTGGCCCGGCACGAGATGCTTTGAGGCCTTTTTCGCCGCCCGGTAAGCGGTCAGGCCCGCATCGGTATAAGGCGCCACGTCCTTGGGCGCCAGGCTTTCCGGCAGCTTGATCAGCGATGTCTCGCTGGTCAGTAGAAATTCGGCATAGCCGCCATTGGCGTTAATGCCCGGAAAGCTGTTTTCCTCGGCATGCATGTCATTGTCGCGCCGGCAGGCAAGGCAATGACCGCTGGTCACCAGCGGATGCACGATCACCGCATCGCCGATGGATACCCCTTCCACCGCCGAACCGATCTCCTCGACCCAGCCGGCATTTTCATGTCCCATGATATAGGGCAGCTCGATATCGACCTTGTCGCGCCAGATCCCCTCAATGATGTGAAGATCCGTGCGACAGACACCGGCCCCGCCAATGCGTACAATGACGTCGTGGGGCTTTTCGGCCCGCGGATCGGGGTAATCTTCATACCGCACCCATTCGGGGCGCAAGAGGTCGAGGTCATAATCGTGCAAGACAGCGGCTTTCATTGGGTAGAGCCTCCATGGGTGTTGTTCCGACTGATATGGCTTTGCAGAGCAGCAATTAACATGCCAATCAATACAGTAAAAATATTACTTTGTATTTACAGCATGTTAGGAATAAATTGCGCGAATTGGTTTTTTTTGCTACTGTTAACCGCAACAACACTTCAACTGAACATGTGTTCATTTAATGAACACTTGATAGGTTTCTGCTTTCACTGTAATGCCGCTTTTTCACTAGAGCACTTCCGGAAAAGCGGGAACCGGTTTTCCGATAAGAAGTGCGGCAATAACAAAGAGTCGGAGCCAGGTTTTGATTCAATCAAAACCGGAAATGCTCTATAATGAGGTCGGGCCGTTGTGGAACAGCCGTGCAGGGGCGCCGGGGCACCGGTCAGCTTGTCTGCATCCGGGAGATCGGCATTTGAATGCCGGCGGATCAAAAAACCGGCTTGGCATTTAAACGAAAAATGGTCATTCTTTTGGCCGTTGACATAATAAGAACAAGCCGGAGCGCGGGAGGATATCATGCTTTCATCTGAAGACCGTGTGGCACGGGCAAGGATCATGCTCGAGCGAAAGGCCATCGTCGCCGGCCAGTTTCTCTCAGCCGATATTCGCGGCTCCTGGGAGAGGTGCCGCAGCATGGGCCTTGACCCGATGGCCCGCCCCCGGCCGCAGGCCATCAAGCGCGAACGTCTGAAAGATCATCAGGAGGCCAATGGCCGTTTGATGCATATCGTTCATTCGGAAATACAAAACCTGCATGCGCAGATTTCAGGCTCGAACTTCGCCATCGTATTCGCCACCGATGACGGTGTGGTGCTGCACCGGCTCACCGATGATTCATTTGCCAACACCGCCGACATTTCGCAGATCCGACCGGGCCGGGTGTGGCGTGAGGAAGTAATGGGGACCAATGCTCTTGGCGCCGTGGTGATCAGTGGCCGCCCGGCTCTGGTTCACGCCGGCGAGCATTATTTCCGGCACTATTCCAGCCTGACCTGTGTGGCGGTGCCGGTGCGCGCACCCGATGGCCGCATTGCCGGTATCATCGACGCCTCATCCAACTGCCGCTCGCGCCAGCAGCACACCCTTGCCCTGTTGCAGATGTCGGGCCGGACCATTGAAAACGCCATGCTGCGGGACCTTTACCGCGATGAGCTGATTATCGAATTCCACAGCCGCCGGGAGTTTCTCGGCACGTTGCAGGCCGGTCTTCTGGCCTTTTGCTCCGAGGGGAAACTTAAAGCCGCCAACAGTCAGGCCCGCGGCCTGCTTTATGGTCTGCCCCTGCATCCGGGGGTGCATTTCGACCAGATATTCCAGGTCGGCTTTGCCGTGCTGCACGATATCAGCAAGCCGCATTTCCGCACCAACCTGACCGATATTCTCGGCAGCGCCTATGCCATAACCGCGCATAACCCCGCCGCCAAAATCAGCTTCAGCGCCGGACGGCTGCCTTCCCCGGAGCATCGCGGCGGCAATGAGGCCCGGGCTTTTGGCGATATGATCTGCGCCGACAGCTTTGTAGGCAAGGTGGCGCAACAGGTGGCGCTGGCCGCCCGGCGTGCCATGCCGGTACTGATCCAGGGCGAAACCGGCACCGGCAAGGAGATGATGGCGCGCTTTGCCCATGAGGCCAGCGGCCGCAAGGGCCGCTTTGTCGCCGTCAATTGCGCCAGTCTGACCGAAAGCCTGGCCGAGTCTACCCTGTTTGGTTACCGCGCCGGCGCCTTCACTGGCGCCGATAGCGCCGGCGCCACCGGACTGATCCGCCAGGCCGATGGCGGCACCTTGTTCCTTGATGAAATTGGCGATATGCCGATTCACCTCCAGAGCGTTCTGCTGCGTTTTCTCGATGAATGGCTGGTGCGGCCGGTGGGGGCCACCGAGGAGACGCGGGTTGATATTCTGCTGATCTCAGCCACCAACAGGGATCTTGACAGTTTTGTTTCCGGCGGCGGTTTCCGCTCCGATCTTTTCTACCGGTTGAAAGTGATGGATGTGCACCTGCCGCCGCTGCGCAAACGTACCGATCTGCCGCAGTTGATCGAGACTCTTTCCCGGCAATCCGGCAAAGCGCTTGCCTTTACCACTGGCGCCATGAAGCTTCTGCGCAACTGCACCTGGCCCGGCAATATCCGCCAGTTGCGCAATTTGCTGATGCGGCTCGCTCTTGACCATGGCGACTGCCCCTTGCGAAGAAAGGATATCGCCGGACTGCTGGGCGCTGACGAAAGCGGGCAACCGGCCGGCAACCGGCTGAAAGACCGGAAAAAAACCATCATTCTCAAGAGTTACCGGAGCAATAACGGCAACATCTCCGCCGTGGCGCGCGAATTGGGGGTTTCGCGCAACACGGTTTACAAGGCATTGCGCGCCATTGATGGGCCGGATTCCTGACGCGGTCCGGGAATGTGCAGGGGCTCGAACCTGATCATGATAACGGCACCGGACCGGTGCCGGTTAAACCCGGCAAGATGCGGCGGCCATCTATATACCGTTGGTGCAGCCAATCTCTGAAAGAGACGGCATTGACGGGGCGGCTCCGGGTTTTGTCACGCTTACCGCTGCGGCCCTGTTTCCAAAATCAGCCGCCTGAAGGATGCTTTTTCCCACAACCAGAGCCGCCGCCAATGCTCCGGCAAAACAATCACCTGCGCCGGTTGTGTCCACGGCAGTCACCTTTGGGGCCTTTAGGCAATGCCATTTGCCATTCTCCATGATTCTGACGCCATCACCTCCTAAAGTGACAATCAGGGTTCCGTTATATTTTTTTTCCAGTTTTTTGGCCGCCAGTAAAATATTTTCGTTGTCTTTTAACTCAATTCCACCGTTGGAAATCTGCGCAAGCTCAATTTCATTCACGATCAGATAATCAACCAGAGCAAATAACCGGGCCGGAACGGCCTGAATTGGCGACGGGTTCAGGATTGTTTTTGCGCCGATTTCCCTTGCCCGATGAAAATAAAATTCAACCACGGCGAGCGGAACCTCAAACTGCGCCATAACAATATCATTTTTACAAAAAACAGCGCTGGAACCGGATCGCTCCCGCCATTGTTTGTTTGCGCCAGGCACCACCACAATTGAATTTTCCGAATTTTTATCGACCGTAATTAAAGCGCATCCCGTCGGCTGGTCATCAAGAATTTCAACATGGCCGCAATCAACATCCTGTTTTCTTAAATATTTCAGCAGCCTCTTCCCGGCTTCATCACGGCCCACATTGGCAAACAGGGAAACATCGCCGCCCAGTTTTGCACAGGCTATCGCCTGATTGGCGCCTTTTCCGCCCGGATGGTACTCAAGTTTATACCCCGGAACGGTTTCGCCAATCTTTGGGTGCCGGTCGACATAGGCCACGATATCCTGATTGATGCTTCCAATGACAAAGACCGTGTTCTTCATATTTCACTCCTGAAGCATTTGCGCAAAAAGGAAAAGCGGGGGCTTGTTCTTCGTCTGGCAGTGCCGGTGAAAAGCTAACAATTGCGCAGCGCC
>JAJRYE010000088.1 GCA_024275895.1 Alphaproteobacteria bacterium
CGACAAATCCTCGGTGGCATGATGCGACATGCCCAGCTGGCCATAGGTGAACCCGCCTCCTGATGTGACCACATTGACGTTCAGCTTGTGGTAGGCCGCATCATTGCGGATTTGCTCAAGACAGCGGAAGGTGGCGAAATTGCCGATGGAATACGCGAACACCACCCGGCCCTCCAGCGCCATCCCGGCGGAAACCCCCATCATATTCTGCTCGGCAACCCCGACATTGAGAAACTGCTCCGGGAAGCGGGCAGCGTAATCATCAAAAATACCAAAGCCCAGATCCCCGGTCAGCAGGATAACCCGTTCATCCTGCGCGGCAAGCTCGGTCAGGGCGGTTACAAAACTATCTCTCATCGGCGGGGCGACTTTCTTCCAGTGCGGCAATGGCGGCTTCGTATTCGTCGCCCTGCGGGCTGCGGTAATGCCACAGCACTTCATTTTCCATGAAATCAACCCCCTTGCCCTTTACCGTATTGGCAATAATGCATGTGGGCTTGCCTATCTCATGCGGGGCGCTGGAGAACAGGCGCTGCAATTCGTCATGATCATGCCCGTCCGCTTCTGCCACTGCCCAGCCGAAAGCTTCCAGTTTGGCGGCAAACGGCTCAAGGCCCAGGGTTTCGGAAACCGGATGGATGCTTTGCAGCTTGTTGTAATCGATAATCGCCAGCAGGTTATCGAGCTTGTGATGCGCGGCGAACAAAAACGCTTCCCAGTTGGAGCCCTCATCGCATTCCCCGTCGCTGAGCAACACCACCACCTTGTGCCCCTGCCCGGCCAGCTTGCCCGCCTTGGCCATGCCGCAACCGACCGGCAGGCCATGCCCCAGCGAGCCGGTGGACAGCTCCACCCCCGGAATATCGATATGCGAGACATGCCCCGAAAGCGTCGAGCCGTTCTGGTAGTGGCTTTTCAGGATCTCCACCGGGAAAAAGCCGCATTCCGCAAGCGCGGCATATACCCCGGCGCCGGCATGGCCCTTGCTGAGTACAAAGCGGTCCCTTGCCGGCATTTTCGGGCGCTCGGGGTCCACATTCAGCACCGCGCCGTAAAGCACGGCCAGAATGTCGGATATGGAAAGCACCGAGCCGATATGCGAGCTTTTGCCCAGATGCACCATATTGACGGCATGACGGCGGATTCGCCAGGCCAGCGCCCTCGTGCCGAGACGGTTACTTGCCCCGGTCTGCTTCTCCGCCTCAGTCATTGGCGTAGAACTCTTTAACGCTCTGGCTGACAATACCCACCTGCTCATCCGTAATGGTCATGTTCAGCGGCAGCATCAACGAACGGCGCATGGTGCGCTCGGTAAAAGGCAAGCTGGCGGTGATCCCCAGATTGGGAAACTCATGCACCGCCTTGCCGCCCCATTGCATCAGCGTGCCGATCCCCCGTTGCGCCAGAAAGCTTTTCAACTCATCGCGCCGCTCGGCCTCAATTTCATAGTTCTGGAACACATCAAAATGCAACTCATCGGCACCGGGTGCAGGAGGCCGCACAAGCTCGCCCACACCTTGTAAATATTCATCATAAAGCGCCGCGATATGCCGCCGTCTGCTAATGATGCCGTCATAATCATCAAACAGGTAATCGAGAATACCGGCCTGAATATTGTCAAGGCGGCTGTTGCGCCCCCAGATCACCACATCGCCGGTTTCAGGGTCGCGGCCATGGTCGCGCTGGCATAAAATATGATGATAAATCTCGGAATCATTGGTCAGAACCATGCCGCCATCGCCCAGGCAGCCCAGATTCTTGGCCGGGTAAAAACTGATGCAACCGCCAACTCCGAAAGAACCGGCGCTGCGCCCCTTGAACTTGGCCCCCAGCCCCTGCGCCGAATCTTCAACAATCAGCAGATCATGCTCCGCGGCCAGCGCCTGAATGGCGTCCATGTCGCAAACACGGCCATTAAGCTGGGTCGGCATGATGGCACGGGTTTTGCCGGTAATGGCCGCCCTGGCGCTGTCCACATCCATCATGTGGTCCGGCCCGGTTTCACACGGCACCGGTACCGCCCCCAGCGCATGAATGGCCCCGGCGGTGGCCACCATGGTATGGGCGCAGAAAATGACTTCATCACCCGGTTCGATACCACCCGCTTTCAGCAGCATTTCCAGCCCGTCAGTGGCATTGCCCACACCCAGCGCATGTTTTACGCCGCAATACTCCGCGATGCGCGCCTCAAAGCTGCGTAAATCCTGTTGCATGATAAAGGCGCCGCGGCGTCCGATATCCCTGAAAATGGCGACAAATGCCTCCTCATGCGCATTGAAATGAGCCGGATAATTAAAAAAGGGAATATTCATAAAAAGATCGGTGCCTCATCGGATAACCGGAGCGTACCGCGACCATCCCGGTACGCACCAGAACTCCGACTGTTTATTTGCGCATGCCCTTGCTTCCAAGACCGGTCGCCGCTTTTCAGCAGACATGCCCCGCCACATAATCAGACTCGCTTATCACAATTTACCATGATCTGTAAATGCATCCGTGCGGTTTCCATCCCGGATCGCAGGCTCTGCCGCAACAGGTTCAAAACAAGGCCTGAAAACACTTACACAGTCCCGGCTCGAACCCTTAACCCGCTGCCTGTCCCGATCCTTGTTTTTCACCCGCCGGAACTGCCGCCGGTTCCTGCGTAAAGCCTTCCACATAACGCTGTAACAAGGATATAACCCCGGCATCATCAAAATCGGTTATCATACGCTCAAGTTCCTCAAGGCTGGGTTGCAGGGCGTCCCAGCTATGAAAATCCTCACGGACAGACATGATTTTGGGGTGCCGCGTCGGCCTGGCCTCGCCGCCGATCAGCAGTTCTTCATACATTTTTTCTCCCGGCCGCAAACCGGTTTCGATAATTTCGATATCGCCGTCCGGGTTTGCGGCATTACGGACCGAATTTCCCGAGGAATGTATCATCACCGTCGCCAGATCAAAGATTTTCACCGGCTCGCCCATATCCAGTAAAAAAAGATCGCCATGCCGGGCCAGCGAGGCGGCCTGCAGCACCAGTTGCGCCGCCTCGGGAATACTCATGAAATAGCGGGTCACATTTTTATGGGTCAGGGTCAGTGGCCCGCCTTTGCCGATCTGCTCCCAGAACAAAGGCACAACCGAACCGGATGAGCCCAGCACATTGCCAAATCTGACCATGCAATAGCGGGTGATATTGTCCGGCATTGAAGCCCGCGCCTGCAAGACAAGTTCAGCCAGTCTTTTGCTCGCCCCCATGACATTGGTAGGCCGCACCGCCTTGTCGGTCGAAATCAGAACAAATTGCCCCACGCCGCAACGCTCGGCGGCGCAGGCCACCCGGTAGGTACCGATGACATTATTCTTCACCGCCATCACCGGATTATGCTCGACCATCGGCACATGCTTATAGGCCGCGGCATGGAAAATAATAGCAATTCCGTGCGCAGTGCAGACATGCTCCACATGGGCCTGATCCGTGATATTGCCAAGAACGGGGATCACCAGCCCGGCATTCGCCAGCGCGGCATTGTCTTTTTTCAATCCCCGTTCAATTTCATAAAGCGCGAATTCCGAGCTTTCAAACAGCACCAGTTTGGCCGGTTTCAGTTTGGAGATTTGCCTGACCAGTTCACTGCCGATCGAGCCGCCCGCCCCGGTAATCATCACATTTTTGCCGGTGATGCTGGCATGCAGCAATTCTTCATCCGGCATCACCTGATCGCGTCCCAGCAACTCGTCAATACGCAGTTCGTGATAATCATGCAAAACCGCCTTCCCGCCCACGATCATATCCAGCCCCGGCACCGAAAATATTTTAACCGGTAATTCCGCCAGCCGGGTAATCAGGGTTTTTCTCCGTCCCGGATCAAGGCTGGGAATGGCGATCAGAATCTGGTCGATATCCTGATCTTCGATCAGTTCCCCCAGATGATCGGAGGCAAATACCGGCCGGCCCCGGATAACCCGTCCAGCCAGATCCGGATTGTCATCAATAAAGCACACGACATTCCAGTCGCTGGAATTCTGGATAGCGGCAAAGACCTGCCCTCCGGCCGCACCTGCGCCATAAATGGCGATCCGGGTCCGGGTCTGATCATAATAGCGGGCCTGCGCCAGAGCACGGATCAGCATGATCAGAGCCGTGGAAATAAACACCCCGGACAGGCTCAGGACCAGATCGGCCTTCAGCACCAGAATCGCCGGAACAAAGCTCACAAGAGGGCCCGACAGAAATTTTGGCCAGATTTCCAGCGGATTGTTTTCACTGGCAATGAATTTATACACCCCGGACAAAAACATCACCAGCACCCCGCCCGCCGCCGCCAGAGACAGAACTAGAATTGCGTAAAGCGGGTTTTCAAACGAACGATAGAGCAATAACAGCGCAACAGCGAGAATCACCGCATAATCAGAAGCCAGCAGCAACAAGCGTTTGAGCCGCACGGGCAGATGCCTGGCATAGACAAGCAGGGGCCTGATAACATGGGTGTTCAGAAAACCGCGGCTGTGCATATTTTTTCCTGCCTTCAAACTGTCTTTTCCGTTATACAGGGGAACTCTATACATATAAAACCTCAGCAGGGAAACCGGCCGCAGCACTCCTGACCTTCAGACTTAAACACCCCTATCGCAATCCGGCCTGCATTTGCCCTCATTCACCCGGCATCAGAGCGAAACATACCGTTTCACAAACCTCCCGGCCGGAACGGGGCACCTAAGCGGCGGGGGATCAAACATCTAGCTCCGGCATGAAAGGCGGCGCAGTGGATTTATCCAGAAATCTACATGACGAGACGGAAAAACCCGGCCAGCCCTTTCCGCTCGATACCCAGATGATCATCCGCGACAGATATGAGTTTGCCGCCGAACTGGCGAAGGGAAAATCCCTGCTTGAAATCGGATGCGGCGCGGGGCTGGGGCTGGAATATCTGGCCAAATCCGCCAAATCCCTCAACGCGGCGGAATACAGCGATGAAAATATCGCGGCCCTGCAAAAAAGATTCGCCGACAAGATCAGCATAGAGCAATGCGATGCTCATGACATGCCCTATCCCGATGGCCGGTTTGATCTGATCATTGCCCTGGCGATGATCTATTATCTTGATATCGACCGGTTTCTGGCCGAAGCTGCCCGGGTGCTCGGCGATAATGGCCAGTTGTTTTTCTGCACCAGCAACAAGGATGTGCCGGGCTTTTGCCCCGCCCCCTTCACTACCGGGTACTTTACCATCCCGGAACTGCGCCGCCGACTGGAGGCGTCCGGTTTCAGGGTACGGTTTTACGGCGCCTTTGCCGCGCCGGGCGGCCCCTACTGGAAGCGGCGTCTGCGCGGCGTGATCAAGGACGGCCTCAAGATTGTGGTGACGCATCTGCCCGGCGGAGCGCGGCTCTGGCGCAAGCTGCGGCAGAGCAGACAAGGTGAGAGCTTTCCCCTTCCCGGCAGCATCGAAAACATGGCGGCCAGCCCGCATCCCCGCATTCTGCTTCCTTCTGACCGGCGCAACCATGATTACCGTGTCATTTATGTGGTAGCGCGGAAAAACGGCTCATGATTATCGAGTTTACGGGCCCCTCAGGCGCCGGCAAGACCACTTATATGAAGGCTTTTCTTGATGCCCTTGCCAGGCGTGGGGCGCAAACCGGCGCCATTCATAACGCGGCGCTCAACCGCTGCGCCGGTATTCCACCGGTATTCAGCGAACTGGACGGCCAGAACTGGCGCACCGATATCCGGGCGCTGCCCTGGATGCTGCGGCTCTTTTTGCGTCATCCACGTTTTTTTGGCTTTGCCCTGCGCAAAATCGTGACCATGCCGGAACCTTTCAGCGAGAAGCTCGCCATAATCCGCAGCCTGATCCGCAAGGCGGGGATCTACCGGTTTTTGAACAGCGCCCGCTTTGACCATGTGATTATCGGCGTGGATGAGGGCCTGTTTCATGCGGCGCATAATTTTCTCATGTCGGCCGGGGGGCACGCCGGCAAGGACGATATCACGAGATTTGCGGCTCTGGTTCCGCTGCCGGGTCTGCTGGTGCAGATTACCGCCCCGGCGGATGTTCTGACCCGGCGGCTGCGGCGGCGCGGTGATCTTTCCCCGCGCATCCGCAGCCGGGAAGATCTGGCCCTCTTTGCCGAAAACGCCGCCGCCCTTTTTGAAGACCTGCGACAACAGCAGCGCCTGAAAGACTTCCTGGTTGTCATTAACAGCGCAATAGACGATAAAACCCGGGCCGCTGAAACCGTCATGCATGCGCTGGACCAACAAAAAAGAACGAAGCAGAAATTCACATGAATGCATTTATTATCGAGCTGTTCCGCAAAATCGAAGCCGCGGGTATTTCCTACTGCCACTTCAAAAGCAACAACAATCTGCAACCGGCCCTGTGCGGCGTTGATGATCTTGATTTGCTGGTTGCCCAGGGTGACACCGACCGCTTCATGCAACTGATCTCCGGCAACGGGTTCCGGATCGCCATGGACCGGGACCTGACGCCCACCCCCTTTGTCTATCATTTTTACGGCATGGACCCTGAAACCGGACTGATCGTGCATCTGCATGTCTATTTCCGCCTGATCACCGGCGGGTCAATTCTGAAAAACCACTGGATTCGCGTCGAGGACATGTTTTTGCATGAAGCCCGCCCCGACGGGGTGGCCGATGTCTTCATTCCCCCCGCCGAAGCCGATCTGATCTTGTTCGTCATTCGCAAGTTCATCGAGCAGCCTTCACTGATTGAGCATTTTTTGTATCTGCGCGACTGGACCAACATCAAGGCCGAACTGAACTGGCTTATGGAGCGGGCCGATCGCAAGACCATGCGCCAGCTTGTCGCCAAATGGTTGCCGGAACTGCCCGTGGCGCTGTTTGACGAGTGCCTTGATCTGATGCTGACAGAGGGGACCATTGCCGCGCGGGTCAAGCTGGGCCTGAAAATGCGCCAATGCTTCACCCAGACGGTCATTGGCGGATTACGGGCCTCGCTTGATCGCAGCCGCATGTTTTTTGTCGCTCATCTCCGTGGCAAGCTGTCCCTGACCCGAAAGGACCGGTTTTTGTTTCCCGGTGGCATGCTGATCGCCTTTGTCGGTTCTGAAGCCAGCGGTAAATCTACCCTGTCCCGCGAGATCGCTGCCTGGCTGGGAGCGCGCTTTGATGTCTCCCACATCCATATGGGCAAACCAAGGCACAACTGGCGCACCCGGCCGTTCTGGCTGGCTATAAAAACCTATTTGGCGCTCAAACGGATCCTCAAACCGGCCCGGCCCACCCCCGAAGGGGTGCAAGGCGGCTCCGGGAACGAGGCTATCGCCGCCAATCTGCCGCATCCGCTTATCTGCTGGCTGGATTCCATCGACCGGCGGCAGTGGCTGAAACGGCACCTGCACCGCATGCTGCAAGGCAGCATTGTGATCACCGACCGCTACCCGGCTGTCAAGCTCGGCGGGCTGGACGGAGCGCGCATCGAGCCGTCATCCGCCCTGACCCGGCTGCTGGCCCGGCTGGAGCAGAAAAACTATTCCGGCATGCCCCGGCCCGATATCGTGATGAAAGCCATGGCCCCGCTTGAAGTCACACTGGAGCGCAACAGCCAGCGGGCGGAACCGGAACCCGAAAGCTTCGTCCGCCAGCGCTATGAACAGGCCAGGGCCATCGACTTCGCGTATTCCAGAACGTTTGAAATGGACACCACCTGCACTCTTGAAGAGACGGTATTGACGGCAAAGCGGATCATCTGGCGCTGGGGCGGCAAACCGGCGCAATCATAACCATCGGCAAGGCGACGGAAGCGGTTATCTCCACACCCCCTGTCCCTTCAAGGCGGTGCGCAACGCCTTGGCCTTGTGAAGATAATAGATAAAATCATAGCTGCCCGACAGCTTCAGCTTCAGCGTCTCGATGCCGTCATCGCCGCTGATCATCACCCGGTTGATGACAAAGCGCTGCGCCGGGCGGTGCGTAGTGCGCCAGAAGGTGGAAAAAGCACCGGTAAAGCCAAGCCGGCGCACCGCCTCGAGGGCGGCCGGGTGAATATCCGCCCCCTGCCCGTTGGGATAGGCGAACAAGGCTGTCTGCTGCCCGGTCCCCGCTTCAATTTCCTCTTTCGAGCGGCGCACCTCCGCTACGGCCTCACCGGCATCAAGGCGGCCCAGAATTCTGTGAGTATGGCTATGGGCGCCGATCTCCACCAGCCCGCTGGCCTGCATCTCGCGCAATTGCGCCCAGCTCATGGCTTCCCAGCCCTTATCACCGATCAGATCCACCTCGCCATTGATAAAACCCGAGACAACGAATATCGTGGCGTGGGTGCCATAGGCTTTCAATAACGGAAACGCCACTTCGTAATTGTCGATATAGCCATCATCAAAACTTATACCGACCGCATTGCCGGGTAAGGCTTCGCCGTTTTGCAGCTTCTCTGCCATCATGCGCAGGGGGAAAATGGTGTAATGCCGGCTAAGATATTCCAGATGGGCCTCAAACAGCGATGACGGCATCGGGTCGCATTCGCCATTGGGACGGTCATTGACGCTGTGATAACAAAGCACCGGCAGGCGCTGCCCGCCGCCAAGCCTGGACAAGGGGGCCGGAAACAGCCGGGCCAGCGTGGTTTTCAAGGCGGATTTGTTCATCAGGGGGGCCTAAGTGATAAATTTCGACACTACGCGCCACAGCGCCTGCAGGGCGGATGAGCTATTTTTCCGCGCCTTGAGCCAGTTGCGCAATTTAAGCCGCACGCTATCAAGGGCAAACGGAACGCGGCTTTTATAGAGGACATAACGATAGATATCATAGCTCTCCTTGCTCCATTGATATTTATAGGCCTCATCCCCGCCCATGAAATCAAACCGCTCCACATCCCCGGCAAAGGCGCTTTGCAGCAGGCAGTGAATATGCAGCTTGCCCAGCGAAACCGAACGGATCCGGGTATCGAAAGACGGGATCCAGTAATACAGGGTTTTGCCGCAGGAAATGGAATAGGCTGCCGAAACCAGATCACCGGCAAACTCGACCGCCGACAAATGCACCGCAAAGCCCGAAACCGGCCTCTCGATCAGGCGCCGGAAAAAGGCAATATTCTGCGCATCGGAAAAAATTGACGTGCCGGGCTTGCCTTGCTGCCGGTGCAGGTGAAAGCGGATCAGCGCTTCATAAATCCGCAGCGCCTCAGGCCCGGTGCGGCTTTCGATAAAGCGCCAGCCGCCACCGTTTTGCAGATGGTTGATCGTAGTGCGGATTTCCTGCCGGCGGCGCTTTTTTGCCTTGCCTGCCATGAAATCTTCATATCGCCCGATCGTGGCCAGCCACGGATTACCGCAAATGATCTCGCGCCGCCATAAAACACCGCTTTGCTCAAACCCGTTTTCAAACCCCTGAACCATCGGCGAAATCGAACGCACCGGCTCAAACACCGCTTTGCGCCAGCCTTTCAGGGCACAAACATGCCGCACCAGTGCCTGCACCGCTTCATCCTGATCCGGCAGAGCCAGAATACCGGCATAATCGGCGAACAGCGGATCGGCGAGGAAACCCGCCCGCCGGTTTTCCAGCGCAAACGGCATCAGCGCCAGCAACTGCCCGGCGCGGCGCACGCTCAGGCATTGCGGCGCATCGCCTGCGCCATATTCCCCCACCCAGACCGCATTCCATTCCCAGCTCAAAAACGGATTATCCGAAGCTGATGCGGCAAACAGCGCCCTCCACTCGGCCTCCAGCCCGTGCAGGTCTTCGCTGGCGCAGACCAGCTTTTCCCCGTCCGGCTTTACCGGTCCGGCCACTTGCGGAGGTTCAGACGCCAACATGCTTGCGCCAGACCCTGCGGTTTACAAAGTCGGTATAGCCAAGGATGATGCGCACGATCTTGTCGGACACATTGCGGCTTTTGTAATCCTCCACCATTTCCAGTTGCCGCGCCTCGCCGCGCGGCTGGTCGGCCAGCACCTCAAGCGCCTGCAATATCCGCCCGGCGCTCAGCCCGGTCATCATCACAGCGGCTTCCTCCACCCCCTCGGGACGCTCATGCACCTCGCGCAAATTGAGTGCCGGAAAGTTGAGGATGGAGGATTCCTCGGTAATCGTTCCGCTGTCGGACAGCACCGCCCGGGCTGAAAGTTGCAACTGGACATAGTCGAGAAACCCGAATGGCGGATGAAACCGAACCAGATCATTATCCGCCCTGAGCCCCTTGCTTTCGATCGCCTTGCGGGTGCGCGGATGGGTCGAGACGATGACCGGCAGCCTGTAGGTTTCGGCCAGTGTGTTGAGCACATCGAACAGGCGCTGCAGGTTATATGGCGAATCGACATTTTCCTCCCGGTGCGAGGAAATCAGGAAATAGCGCTCCTTTTCCAGCCCCAGCCCGACCAGTACATCCGAGCTCTCGATCCTGTCGCGGAAACACTCGATCACCTCACGCATCGGACTGCCCGTCTTGATTACCTTGTCCGGGTCCAGCCCCTCGCGCAGCAGATAGTCCCGCGCAATTGTGCTGTAGGTCAGGTTGATATCGGCAATATGATCGACGATCTTGCGGTTGATTTCCTCCGGCACCCTGAAATCAAAGCAACGATTGCCTGCCTCCATATGAAAAATCGGGATTTTACGCCGCTTGGCGGGAATCGCCACTAGGGCGCTGTTAGTGTCGCCCAGGATCAGCAGCGCATCGGGTTGGTATTTTGCAAACGCCTCATCGGCCCGCATGATCACCTTGCCGATGGTCTCGGCCGCATTGCCGCCCGCCGCTTCAAGGAAATCATCCGGCCGGCGAATACCCAATTCACTGAAAAACACTTCGTTTAACTGATAATCATAATTCTGCCCGGTATGGACCAGAACGTGATCACAATATTTATCCAGTTTGGGGATGATGCACGACAGGCGGATTATCTCCGGCCGCGTACCGACAATCGTCATGACTTTCAGTTTATTCACCGAGCGCACTCCGGATAAATTCAAGCTGCATCAATGTGGCCTTGACCCCCTCGACATCCAGCCGCCGGGTATTGTGCGAGGAATAATCATCAAGCTCCGCCAGTTCTTTTTGTCCTTCAACAAAATATTTGTCGTAGTTAAGATCACGATTATCGGCAATCACCCGGTAATACGCGCCCAGATCTTCCGAACGGGCCATTTCCTCGCGCGAAACCAGCGTTTCATACAGCTTCTCGCCATGGCGTGTACCGATAATCCTGACCGGGTGCTCCGGGCTGAACAATTCGCGCATGCCCTCGGCCAGATCGCCGATTGTCGAGGCGGGAGATTTCTGGATGAAAATATCCCCCGGCCGGGCTTTCTTGAAGGCATAGAAAACCAGATCAACCGAATCTTCCACCGACATTAAAAAGCGGGTCATATTGGCATCGGTGATTGTCAGTGGCTTGCCGGCCCGTATCTGGTCGAGAAACAGCGGAATCACCGAGCCACGCGAAGCCATGACATTACCGTAGCGGGTTGCGCATAAAACAGTCTTTTCCGGGTCGCACAGCCGCGCCTTGGCAATCATCGCCTTTTCCATCATCGCCTTCGTCATGCCCATGGCATTGACCGGATAGACCGCCTTGTCGGTGCTCAGCACCACACAGCGCGAAACCTCATGTTCAATCGCCGCCCGCAAGACATTATCGGCGCCGATCACATTGGTTTTGAGCGCCTCCATTGGATAAAACTCGCAGGACGGCACCTGTTTCAGCGCCGCGGCATGGAAGATAAAATCCACTCCGCGCACCGCATCGGACACGCTTTGATAATCGCGCACATCACCGATATAGAATTTCAGCCTGTCATTATTCAGCCGGATCCGCATATCCTCCTGCTTTTTTTCATCGCGGCTGAACACCCTCAATTCTGCAAAATCGGTCTGCAATATCCGCCGTAAAACCGCATTGCCGAAAGAACCGGTTCCCCCGGTAATCAGAATGACCTTGTCTTTGAACATATTTTTCCCTCTACAATGCCTGTTTACGCAAATTCGCGCATGATCTGGATAAGTTGCGCCCAAGGTGGCGGCTGATAGCC
Source organism: Alphaproteobacteria bacterium (assembly GCA_024275895.1). Classification (GTDB taxonomy): domain Bacteria; phylum Pseudomonadota; class Alphaproteobacteria; order Rhizobiales; family BM303; genus BM303. The sequence continues at coordinate 11,996 of JAJRYE010000088.1, forward strand.
GGTCTCTGCCCTGAAACGGACAGATGACAGTGAGCGGTCAATAACCAGTTTGTCATCAGCGTGGATCGTAATTGATTTTCCATAAACCGAAGCAACCAGTTTCAGAAGATCATACTTGTTAACCGGTTCCGCCGAAACATGATAGAGGCCGCGCATATCCGGTCTCGGGATCACATAATCGCGAATCACCTTTGCCAGTTCCACCGTCGGCAAACCGGAAAACACCGCCTTGCGATAGCCGGAAACCTCGCCTTCCTGCGCCAGGAACCATTCCACCAGCCCATTGGCGCTGCCCAGCTCATGACCGATGATCGAGGTGCGCAAGGTGAGCGCATTTTCATAGTCAACCTCGCCAAGATATTTGCTGCGCCCGTAAAGGTCTTGAGCATCGGAGGGCGAGCTTTCCGTGTACATGCCGTCTGATCCTGAAAACACGCAATCCGTGCTGATATGGATAAGCCGCGCCCCGGCCAGAGCGCATAGCCGCGCCAGGCGGTGCGGCAGCAACGCGTTGACGGCAATGGCCGCCAGGGGATCTTCCGCGCCGGGAAGCTGCTTGATCAGCCCGACGCAATTGATCACCGCATCGGGGCGCAGCCTGTGGAGCAATTGCGCCATGATATCCGGATTTTCCGCATCGATGCCGGAGTATAATTCCAGATTGTTACCTGCGGGAAAAAGACGCGCGGCGGCGCCCGAACGCAAAGTGCCCATGGCGCGAAACCCGGCCGAGCCGGAAAACAGCCTGAGCATTGCATTGCCCAGCATGCCCGAGGCCCCCAGAACAAGAACCCGTGTTTCCTCTTGATGTGCCATCTGAATGATTGTCCCCTTTATTGCCCGCGTGGATTGTCGCCGGCCCGGATTGCTTTTGCAAAGAACTGTTTCAGATCCTGCGCCAGTTTGCCGGGTTCAAAATTCTTCAGGTAAAATTCGCGTCCGTTTTGTCCCAGCCTCGAGCGCTCTTCCCCGCTCAGCTTATACAAGTCGAGCACTCCTCGCGCCAGCGCATCCGCATCTTCAGCCGGGCAGACAATGCCGGCCCGGGCCTGCTCAATCACGCGCCCCCCTTCACCGTCAAGCGAGGCAATGACGGCCCGCCCCGCCGCCAGATAGGCCTGCACCTTGCTGGGTACGGTTTTTTCCACCGCCGGATTTTTCGCCAGAGACACCAGCAGCGCCGAAGCCTGACGCAATATCCCGCCCATTTCGCGGCGCTCGAATCGTCCGGGGAGTTCGATATTCACGCCGCGTTCAGCCACCTTCGCCCTGAGCCACTCCAGCTGACTGCCGCTGCCAACCAGCACAAAGCGTATATCGTCATGCCGCCGCAGGATTACCGCCGCCTCCAGAATTGTCTCCAGCGCCTGCGCCTTGCCAAGATTACCGGCAAAAACGATGTTAAACCCCGGTTTGAGCCCATAGCCGCCCGGCGCCGGCGCAGCACTTTCCGGCTCGCCCGGATTGGGGTGATAGGCCACCGGCGTACCGCATGATTTGGCGCGCACACTGTCAACAAACGCTCTGGATTGCACCAGAAGCAGGTCGGCTCTCTTGTAGATCCGGGTCACAAAAAAGCCCACAAACGCCAAAATGGTTTTGTTGCGGACAAATCCGGTGATCTCGAGACTTTCCGGCCAAAGATCCTGAACCCAGATAATCAGCGGCGCTTTTTTGAGATATTTCAGCACGATGCCGCCCAGAGCCTGAAAGATCGGCGATGTGCCATAGACAAAAATCACGTCAAATTTCGTGTTGCGCAGTTGCCAGGGGCCGATCAGTGATGAAAACAGCATGAAAGACAGATAGTTGATCACCAGTTGGATGCCCGATGCCCGCCCCCGCGGGACCAGCGGCACGCGGCAAACCTCAAACCCCTCCGGGTGGCTCTCGCGAGAGATGTTCCACCACTTGTAAGGAGGCAGGATTTTCCCGGACGGGTAGTTGGGCTGCCCGGTGAGAACCGTAACCTCAACTCCGGTCTCCTGAAGACTGGTTGCGACATTGTTGATCAGGAACTCTTCCGGCCAGAAATGCTGGCTGATAATCAGGGCTTTCAAGACACTCTCTTTTATTCAAACGCTGCGTGCCTGCGGCGATGCGCGCTGGTCTCAGGCACACCCGGCATTAATCAAATTTATAGTAAGACTTGTACCATTCGGCAAACCGCGTCATCCCCTCCTCAACGCTGGTTTCGGGGGCATAGCCGGTAGCCGCGGCCAGCTCGCCGACATCGGAGCAGGTATCCACCACATCTCCGGCCTGCATGGGCAGCATGTTCTTTTGCGCCGTGCGGCCGAGGCATCTTTCCAGCACCTCGATATAGTGCATCAGCGTCACCGGTTTGCCGCAGCCTATATTATAAATCTTGTAGGGGGCAACGCCGCTGCGTCCCAATGCGGGAGCTTTTGCGTCCCAGTCCGGATCGGCTTGCGGCAGTTTGGGGATCACCCGCATAATGCCCTCGACGATATCACCGACATAGGTGAAATCGCGTGTCATCTCGCCGCAGTTATAAACGTCGATCGGCTCGCCCTTCATGATGGCGTTGGCAAATTTGAAAAAGGCCATGTCGGGACGCCCCCAATCCCCATAAACGGTAAAAAACCGTAACCCCGTGCAGGGGATATGAAACAGGTGACTATAGGCATGCGCCATGGCCTCATTGGCTTTTTTACTGGCCGAATACAGATTGAGCTGATGATCGGTAGTGTCGGTTTCGGCATAGGGCATTTTGCGGTTGGCGCCATAAATCGAGCTGGTCGAGGCATAGACCAGATGCTTTACCTCATGGCCGCGGCAGGCCTCCAGAATATTGGCAAAACCGACCAGATTGGACTGCACATACGAATCGGGCGAATCGAGACTGAACCTGACCCCGGCCTGCGCCGCCAGATTAACCACATAATCCGGCTCGTGGGTCGCAAAACAGGCCTCAAGCGCCGCCTTGTCGCTAATGTCAAGACGCACATCACGGAACCCGGCCCGGCCCAGAATTCTTTCCAGTCGGGCCTGCTTCAGGGACGGGTCATAATAATCGTTCAGATTATCAATGCCCACCACGTCATAACCGTCATCCAGAAGCCGTTTGGCCAGATGATTGCCGATAAACCCGGCCGCGCCGGTGACGAGAACTTTCATTTTCAAACTGTTTCCTTGCCCACGCAAGCAGCATCAAAGCCAAACCCTGCCAAAGACTTTCTGCCGTTCACTGTTGGTTATATCGTGGAAAGATCAATCCGGCTTTTGCAAGACGCTGCAAGACCCGGCCCTGCCTCATCCCCTTCAGCTCTGTACGCCCAGATGTTTTTCTCCGTTGCCCACACGCCTCTGGTCCTTATAGGCTGACCGGATGGCATCCGCATTGAGCCGCTCGCCCCGGACCACCATCTGGATGGTGAAGAAAATAATCAGCATATCCAGCCGGAACGATGCATGCCGGACGTACCAGCTATCCATGACCATCTTGTCTTCCATCGTCACCAGCTTGCCGCCGTTGACCTGGGCCCAGCCGGTCAGTCCAGGCCGCATGGACAATCGCAGGGTAAAGTCTTCCGGCTGATCCTTGGGCAGCAGTGGCCGTGGTCCGACGAAAGACATCTCACCGATAAGAATGTTGTAAAGCTGCGGCAACTCGTCCAGTCGCGAACGGCGCAAGAAACGCCCGAATGAAGACAATCGCTCCTCATCCGGAATGCGTTTGCCATTCAGGTCATGCCCGGTAGCCATGGTGCGGTATTTGAACAGTTTGAACGGCCGGCAGTTCTTGCCTGGCCGCTGCTGCCAGAAGGTAAGGGGCAGGCCGACATCTATAGCCACAAGCAAGCAGATCAGCGGCAGTACCGGCAGGGCAACCACCAGCAGGACCAGCGCGCCGGTAATATCCATGGCCCGTTTGACGAAAGCATAGCCCATGCGCGTTTGCGGTACATCGGCTTGCTTGGCCGGGTCGAAAGCCTTGGCCGTTTCCCCGCTTTCCCGGCTTTCCCGGCTCTCATTGCTTGCGGAGAGGCTTTTGCCATCCTCTCCGGGACGAAAGCCCAGCCGCTCCTCAAACAAATCCAGTGTCAAAGGCCCGCTCCGCTCAAAGCGCAAAAGCATCTCCTGAGACACCTTGGACAGCTCCTTGAAAGGCATGGTCACCACCACGCGGTGAACCTCCACGCCATGCACATTCAACTGGGTCAGGATTTGCGGCAAATCAACCGGTGAGCCGAGCACTTTATGGTGATGCAGCCGACGCCCCTTCAGTTCGGCGGATTCATCAAGCACCCCCACGATCGAGATCGAGCCGGATGCCAGATCCCTCACACAGCGCGAATACAACTCGGCGACATTGGTCAGCCCGACAACAAGCACCTGCTCTTTCTTCTGGTTGGCCAGCGACACCCTCCGGGATGAGCCCTGTTTGTATATCAGCCGGGTAGCCAGACGCAGGCAACTCATGACAGCAACAATCACCCCCCACTGAATAAGCGGAACCGATCGGGGGAGATTCACCAACCGCTCAAGGGTGAACAAGACAAACATGCTGAACAAGATGATGATGGTGACCGCGGCCAGTATGCGCATGAAATCATGCAAGGAAGTATAGCGCCAGACCCCCTTATGTGTCTCCGCGATCATGAAAACCACAACCGCCACACCCAGCCCGATCAGGGCATAAACCAGATGGTTCCGGGCATCACTCCACGACAGTTGAAAATTGTTCAGAATCGCCAGCGCCATAAAAGGGGACAAGGCCACAATTATCAGGTCAAAGCACAAAAAAAACCATTTACGCATTTTCACCAACCATTGATATCACCAACGTGCCGCTCCCACACCGCCAATACATGTGAATACAATTCTACGCCGGGATTTTGTAGCATATAGCACCTGACAATAATAGGGGCTGCCGGGCAATTCCTCACCCTTTCAATTTTACTCCCGCCTGATTTTCAGATGCGAATTTGCGGCATAATCTGCAAACGTGATCCGGCCCCTGAGTTTGGCGGCGCCGGTGCCGTTTAAACGTCAACAGACATTAGGCGCGGACAATTTTATCGCCATATTCCGCATGCCAGTTTTTCATGACATTACGTGTATCAATGATAAGCGCGGCGTTTCTGGCCAGTGATTGCCAGTCAATATTATCATGATCCGTGCTGATGAGAACGGCGTCATGGTCCCTTATCATTTCAACCGACCAGTCTCTGGATTTTTTTCCCGCAAGCCGGGCGTGTTCCCGGGTTTGCGGCACAACCGGCACATAAGGATCGTAATAATCGAAAACGGCGCCATGCGCCTGAAGAATATCCATCAGGGCCAAAGAGGGGCTTTCGCGCATATCGTCGATATTCTTTTTGTAGGAAATGCCGATGATGAGAATTTTTGCACCGTTCAGGGCTTTTTGCTGTTTTTGGCTCAAAGCCTCAACCAGCTTTGCAATCACTCGGCCCGGCATATTGCGGTTAATCTCACCCGCCAGTTCGATAAAGCGCGTATTGAGCTGAAACTCCTTGGCCTTCCATGTCAGATAAAAAGGGTCAATGGGAATGCAGTGGCCACCAAGCCCGGGGCCGGGATAAAACGGCATAAAACCAAAAGGCTTGGTCTTGGCGGCATCAATGACTTCCCAGATATTAATCCCCATTTCGTCATAGATAACCTTTAATTCGTTCACCAGGGCAATATTTACGGCGCGAAAGATATTTTCAGTCAGCTTGACAGCCTCGGCCGTATCGGGCGTCGAAACCCGGACAACCTGGGGAACCAGTTGTTCATATACGGCACAGGCCATATCGAGGGCCTCGTCCGTTGCCGCACCAACAACTTTCGGGATATTTGTTGTGCCATAACTCGGATTGCCCGGGTCTTCCCGCTCGGGAGAATAGGCAAGGAAAAAATCTTCATTGGCTTTGAGCCCGCTCCCCTCTTCCAGCAACGGCAACAGCACTTCGCGCAGGGTTCCCGGATATGTGGTTGATTCAAGGACAACAATCTGTCCCCGGCGTAGATAAGGCGCAATGGTTTTCGCCGTGGAGACGATGTAGGATACATCCGGTTCATGGTGCCGGGTCAACGGCGTGGGAACACAAATCAAAATGGCATCCGCCGAACCAATCCCTGAAAAATCACTGCTGGCCCGAAAGCGGCCTGTCCCGAGCATTCGCGCCACCTTGGGTGATGGAATATGGCTGAAATAGCTCTCGCCGTTCCTCAGGGCTTCAATCTTGGCATCATCAATATCGAAACCGAGCACCGGAAAACCGCTCTTGTGAAATCCCAACATAAGTGGCAGGCCGACATAACCAAGGCCAATTGTGGCAACCACGCAGTCACGCTTGGCGACCTTGTCAATAAATCCCGCGCACAGGGCTGCGGGATTTTCGGAGTGTTCCATATTTTCCTCCTGGCGCCTTTCCGGTCTTGATCGAATCAAAACCTCGGCTCCAACTCTTTGTTTTGGCCGTACTTTTTGTCGGAAAAACCCGGTCCCCGCTTTTCAACCGGGTCTATACGGAATCATAGGCGTATTGCTTGTAATAACCATAATCCCGGTTGCCTATGCCGGCCTTCTTTTTAATGCCGTTGAAGACGACGCCGTTTATCTCCACTCCGGCGCTTTTAAAGCGTTTCAGACAGGCTTCCAGTTCACTGGAGTGAACCACGCCGTAACGCACAACGAGGAAAGAGGCACCGGCAAGCCTGCCAATAACAGCAGCGTCCGTAACGGCAAGAATAGGCGGAGTATCAATGATAACAAAATCATAGTGCTTGGATAAAATCTGCAAGTTCTCATTGAATTTCTCGCCCATGAGCAGTTCTGACGGATTGGGCGGAATGGCCCCTCTTGGAATATAGTGAAAATTCTCCGAGATGATGTTCACCACGTCTTTCAGGGCCGTCTGGCCTGAAATCAGTTCAGAAAGACCGGGGCTTTTTTCCACATGCAGGACTTCCGCCGTATCCCCGCGGCGCAAATCCGCATCCAGCAAAATGATTTTCTTGCCCGATTCGGCCAGCAAAGCGCTCAGATTGGTCGAAATAAAGCTCTTGCCGATATTCGGCGTTGGCCCGGATATCATGAAAATATTATTTTTGGCATCCATCAGGGCAAAGTGCAAGCTGGTCCGCAACGAGCGCAGGGCTTCAATCGACAGATCTTCAGGATAAAGCGAAGCCACAAGGCTGGTTCCGTTCTCGGCCCGTAATTCCAAAATATTATTACTGCTGTCCGCAATGGCGGCACATTCGGGAACAGAGGCCAGGACCTGTAAATCCAGAGCCTCAAGATCAGCGATGCTTTCAATACAGTGATAAAAATAATTCTTGATGAAAACCAGAACAATACCGAAAAACAGCCCCAGAATAGCCGCCACGACGATGGTAACAAACTTCTTCGGCGAGACCGGAATGGGGGAAGCTTCCGCCAAATCCAGGCTGCGAACATTGCCGACAGCGCCGGCCTTGATGATCCGCAATTCCTGGGATTGCTTCAGCATGTTGAGATAGATCTTCTGTTTGGTCTCGATGCTGCGCATCAGACGCAAAACATCCTTCTGGGTCTCGGGAAGACTCTCGATTTTCCGGTTCAACCTGTCGCGCAGCAGCGCCAGATCCTCTTTCTTCTTGAGGAACGAAATATAAACCGGATGGGTTTTGGTGTATTTCCTTTTCAGGTCGGCTTCAATGAGTTTCAACTCATAAATTTTTGCATCGACATCGACCACCTGATTGAGAAGCGCCTTGGTCTCGAGAGTGACATCGGCGGAGCCCCTTTTCAGCATGTATTTGTTCAGTTCCTCTTCCGAATCGGCAAGTTCCTTCTTGACGACCGGAAGGCGTTCGGTGACAAAATTCAGGCTTTTCCCTGCCTGTTCGGAGACCCGCTCGACATTTTGCTGAATGTAGGACGCCACGATACTATCAAGAATTTTGACAATATATTTCGGATCCGGGTGCTTCATTGACAGGTTCAATATCCCGGTTTTCTTGCCCAATTCACTGATTGACAGCTTTTTTTGCAGATCATTCAAGGTCAGATAACGGTTGCTCCGCACCAGAATGAACTGCGAACCGGGACGCGCCTTCATTCCGGCCGCTATCAGGGATATTTTCCCGTCAGCCGACCTGGCAACGCCGCCAGGTTCCAGGTCGGGGTTCTCGTCCTGCTTTAAATCCAGGTCGCTGACAATCGTTGTTGCCTGTTTATTGGATACGGTAAGCTGCCCGCCTGCCTTTCCTTCCAGCAGCAAAGCGCCGTCGTAATGAAGTTTGTAGGTTCCGTTCTCACCGGCTGTAAGAATAAGTTTTTTGCCAATCAGGTGGTCGGGAACATCCAGACTGACGATGGAGATGCGCTCCCCGCCCCAAGCATAGCTGTTGAACAGGCCCCAAAGCGGCCTGGCAACCCCCTTTCCCTTGAAGTTGCGGTAAAAATATTTACCGATCAGGGGAAAAAATTTCGGAGTGACGTGTATATAGAGCTTAAAATCATCCACGGTCTGCCCGATAATCGAGCGTGTTTTCAGGATTTCAATTTCGGTGGTCGAGGAGCCTTCCTGCGAGAAGATATCCCCCATATCCGACAGCCCCGGAATACCGGCTGATTTTTTCTCAACCTGAATCAGGGCATTCCCGGAATAAATCGGTGTTGCCAGCTGAACATAGATAAAGCTGAAAATCATAAAAATGACGGCACTGGCCAGAATCCACCATTTGCCGTCCAGCACAATGCTGATCAGTTGGGAAATATTGATATCGGAGTCGCTGGAATTACTAGCTACGTTCATCGAAGTTTTCTTTTCAGGTCAGCCAAGCTTTTCGACCCACTTATCGCATGAAGCACTGATCAGTTGATAGACGCGCTCAAACATTTCATCGCTTTGCCGGTAAGGATCGGGTATTTCGCGCTCTTCGTGCCACTTTCCAAGCAGCATTGTTTTCCCCCGTGCCCCCGGATCAATATCAAAGACGCCATCAAGATGGCCCTTTTCCATGACCAGAATCAGATCATTGGCGGATAATATCTCCTGGGTTAACTGACGGGCGCGGTGGACCGAAGAATCGATCCCCTCACGTTCCACCAGAGCGGCCGCCTGGGCATCCATCGCATGCCCGACCAGCGCCCCCAGACCGGCGGAAGTTACAGTCACCCCGGAACTGCCGCCACTGCGGCGCTTGAATCCGGCGTCCAGCAACAGCTGGGCTGTCGGACTGCGGCAGATATTGCCAATGCAAACAACAAGAATGGTTTTAAACATCAAGCACCAACATTTCCGATCTCTCAAAGTGAGGCTGGCTAGTTAACCACACCAAATCTCGCACCCAGGCTCGTGGAGGTGTTGATGGTTGAGAGGGTCGGCAACAATTGCATGACCAGGCGGTTCCACATGGCCACGGGGGCGGCTGTGACATAGATGACATCAGCCGGTTTGAGCCGGAAATCCGCCGCCATGACCATCGCTGTCATATTGCGGGCATCGAGTTGATAAATATCGGCCATTTTTTCAGGATCAACGCTCTTGCGGATCACAAAAATCCCGCGCGCATTCGCCTGCTGCTCGTTGATTCCCCCTGCGGTCGCCAGGGCATCGGCAAGGGTCAGCCCCATTCGCTTCATGGCAACAACGCCGGCTTTGACGACTTCACCCATCACGAAAACACGGCTGCGGTCGTTGCGCGCCACGTGCACCACATCCCCGTCGCGAAGCAGAAGGTCCTGCCGCTGGTCGCCCTGATGCAACAGGGCATCAAGATCGATATGGCGTTTTGTGCCATTGCGCGCCACCACGACATCTTTCAACTCGGCATCTTCGGCAACACCCCCCGCCGCACTCAGTGCGTTGACCAGCGTCAACGGCACGCTTGTAACCGGCAGCGGACCGGGTTTTTTCACTTCACCCGAGATATAGACTTTTTGCGAATTGTATCCTACCACGCTGACATTGACTTCGGGCGAAACAATTTTTTCCTGCAGCCGCGATGTCAGCATTCTGCGGACTTCCCTGACCGTGCGTCCCGCAACGCGGATTTCTCCGACATAGGGGAAAAAGATCGTTCCCGAATTGCTCACATGGCTTCCCGTCTGGGTCGGGCTTTGCTTGCTCTTCAGATCATTTGCTGCTGTCGAGAGTTCAGGTTGCTCCCAGACCGTAATGCTCAGCACATCGCCGACGCCGATCCGGTACTGGTATCGGCGCAACTGCGCCGCCAGACGCGGATTGCCGCGTGTCTGACGCTTGACCGCCATCTGGTCCCGCACAACCTCGGGTGTGATCTTGATAAAATTAACGTTCTGCAGCCGGGCTTCGTAGGTCGCCTTCGATTGCTCTGTCTCCATCGGCGCCACCAGATCCCCGCCCGGCGCCATGCTGCAAGATGCAAGCAGCAATAATGGTAATACGCGAAAAAACACTCTTAGCCTCCCGAAAGCTCAACCCGAATATAGTCTTGCATCGCTTATCCAAATGTTAATTTTCCGGTGCCCGACGCAACCACCCGACTATACGTACAGTCAGTACAACAATCCACGTAAACCACGCAAGGTAAAAATTGGTTTAAATCCGAACGGAAAGCGCCGGGTTCCAAAGCGCAAAAAAACCCCCGAAACAGCCCTAACTCCATTGAATACAAAAAGTTTTTCAAGCCTTTTCAGAGAATGAAACAACCTCGAATCATATCAAGGAGCGCTGCTCAAGCACCTCAAGCAACTGCTCTAAAAGTTCCACTGCGGTATATTTGTCAGCATCAAGGCGGATATCGCAGCGCTCGGGCTTCTCGTAGGGCGAATCCAGCCCGGTAAAATTGCGGATCAGCCCGGCGCGCGCTTTTTTGTACAACCCCTTGGGATCGCGCTCTTCGCACACATCAAGCGGCGCATCCACGAAAATCTCGATGAATTCCCCTTCGCCGATCAGCTTTCGCGCCATCCTGCGTTCATCACAAAAAGGAGAGATAAAAGCGGTGACGACGATCAACCCCGCATCCAGCATCAATTTGGCCGTTTCGGCCACCCGGCGGATATTTTCCACCCTGTCCACATCGGTAAAGCCCAGATCGCGGCACAGGCCATGCCTGACATTGTCGCCATCAAGCAGACAGGTATGGCGGCCCATGGCATAAAGTTTCTTCTCCAGCAGATTGGCGATCGTTGACTTGCCCGAGCCGGACAATCCTGTGAACCACAGGACAACCGGGGTTTGCTGTTTCAGACCGGCCCGCGCCTTTTTATCAATATCAAGCTGCTGCCAGTGGACATTGCTTGAGCGCCAAAGATCAAACCGGATCGTCACAAGGGCGGCGGGTTCACCGCTGATCTTGTCAATCAGAAGACCGCAGCCGGAATTATGATTATCATCAAACGGCTGAAATGACACGGGTTTGTCCAGTGAAAGATTGCCATATGCGATCTCTCCTGCCTGGATATGCGTAGATGCCAGATGCCCGGCGGTTTCAAGCTCAAACCGGTGCTTGAGGGTACTGATGCTCGCGGTCGCTTCCTGACCGGCCAAAATCAGCGTATAGGGCCGTCCGGGTAATACCGGTTTTCCGGCCACGCCAAAAAAATACGCCGCAAACTGGTCAGATTTCACTCCCCCCCCGCTCTGAACCGGCTCGACCCGGGTTTTATCCCGCCCCTTGCGCTGTTGAAAGATTGTCCTTAATGCGCCGCCAAATACCTCTTTCTCTTGGAGGCTCCCAAGGGGAATGACGACCGGGGTTTCAAATTCGAGTTTTTCACAATGCTTGCGAATTTGAGCCGAAAGAGCCTCAAAACGCCGCGCCGCGCCCGATACATCTTCATCAATGACAACAATCACACAATGCCTGATCCCCGCCAGGGAAGCACGGGTGCAATCTTCAAGAATTTGCCTCTGCGGCCAGTTCGCCACAGCCCCCCCCAGCAGGATCAGATCGGCATTTGACACCGCCATGGAGACATGACGCCATTTGTGCGAACTTGGCGATATATCTACAAGATCTCCGTAAACGCCATTTTGTGAAAATGTGTAGCAGGCATCAAACAAGCGCCCCGACCGGCTTGCCGGCGCGAAGAGCTGAGCGCAAACATCAACAATCCCGCCGCCGCCTTCAATCCTGGCAAGACCGGGAAACAGTTTTTCAACTGCCCATCGGGCAAGGGAGGAAACAACCCGCAACCCGTCCGGCGCCGCGGCAAGGTTACTTTCAGGTTCAAAATCGTCTTTGGCGTTCATATTGAGTGTTTCCAAGGCTTCGGTCCGGTTCTGCCATATCAGAATAACCCGCTCGTGCCAATTCCCCCCGGGCTTTCAACCCCGCGCCCCGTTGCCCATCTGAAAAATTAGTGGCAAAGTCGGGAAAATCACGAAAAAAGGCGCAACAGGAGAGGCCCCCCGCATGAACATAAAAACAACAGCCATGCTAACCCTGTATGCGCTGACAGCGCCCCCCCTGTATGTGCTGACAGCGCCCCCCCTGTATGTGCTGACAGCGCCCCTCCCCGTTCAGGCTGCGGAGCCCGCAGCCAAAAGCATCACCGAAGACCCCGCGGTTACATTTAACAGATGTGTGCAAACGCTTGAAAGCCAGGGAGTTATCTTTACGCGGCTGGAAGAGTTCACAACCGGCAAGGGATGCAAAATAGCCGACCCGGTAACAATCACCGCCATCCGTCAGCCCGGCCGGAGTATTGATTTTCCGGCAAAGCCCGTGCTCAGTTGCCAATACGCGGCGCGTCTTGCCACATGGCTCAGCGATGTCGCCGCTCCCATCGCGCACAATTTTGCCAAAAGCGCATTGAAAGCCATCTCCTCCGGCCCCGGTTTTGTCTGCCGCAACCGCTACAACAGGAAAAACGGCAAAATCAGCGAGCACGCCCTTGGCAACGCCATTGATATCAACGGCTTTGTCTTTGCGGATGGCAGGAGAATCGCGGTTTCAAAATCTACCACCGGTACGGAGGCCGAAAGGCGGATGCTCATGGCGTTAAGGATCTCGTCATGCGGCTATTTCACCACCGTGCTTGGCCCCGGCGCCAACCCGGCCCACAAGGATCATTTTCACCTTGATTTCGGCAAACACGGGCGCACGTGGAATTACCGGATTTGCGAATAAAGTGGCTGGAATTCAGCCGAAATCAGGCCCGTGAGTTTTCGCACCGCCTCTTCAACGCATTGCGAGACCGGCGCGCCCTGGTCAAAGGCGCTCCCTTCGATTGCATAAATGATGAAATCCCGCGGCAGGATACCCAGATTGCGCGCTGTCTCCACCGCCTCGGCCAGACCAAAAGCGTGGGTTGAATAGTTGAAAAACCCCGGCGGCAGCGCCGATTTGCCGGCATCAATCCGGGTTATCGCCCCAGACTTTGCGCCCGAGCTTGAGGCGTCAATGACCATCACCCGTTCTTGCCCGCGCCAAGCTTCGATCAGTTCCGTGCCCTCGCCCGGCAGTTCAAGAAACGCCGCATTTTCCAGCGGCAATGCCGCAAGAGCGCGCACAACCTTCAGCCCGGCGCAATCATCGCCGCGATACTCATTGCCCACGCCGATAACAAGCACCTGTCCCGGCGCACGCTCAGCCGCGATCGACATCGAGTTTTAAAAAATGCGTCGCGCAGGAGATGCACGGGTCATAATTGCGAATCGCCTGTTCGCAGCGCCATTTGAGCTTGTCATCGGGAAGCTCCATATAGCGCTCCACCACGCCCCATAAATCGCGCTCGATCTGCTTCTGGTTTTGCGAAGTGGGCGGCATGATGCGGGCAAAGGTAATGCGCCCTTGCTCGTCAAGCCGGTAATGATGATAGCAAATGCCGCGCGGCGCTTCGGTGCAGCCAAAACCCTCCCCCGCCGCCGGGACAATATCAATACAAGCCTCATCGGGCTCTTCGTAAGCCTCAGCCAGAGACAGCGCCTCCTCGCAGGCGTAAAGCACCTCCACCATGCGCACCACGATGCTCAAAAAAGGATTATCCACCTTGCGCGGCAACCCCGCCTCCTGCGCCGCCGTGCGGGCCAGCGGTGAGAGCTGGTCAAAATTGAGATTATAGCGCGCAATGGGACCCACAAGATAAGGTGCGCCCGTATCGGAGGCCCCGTGCAGGGCATTGGAATGCGCCACATGTTCCTCGCCGAAATGGTTTTCAAATTCCGAAACCGGAATATCAAGCCCGGCGCTTGATACAAGCCGCCCTTCGCAAATGGCGTATTCATCTTTGTGTTTAAGGGCCACGCAGTTGTAATCATAGGAATAATCGGGAAACTCAAACCCCGACACCGCCTTCACCAGCTCAAGGCTCGTCTCCACCGCCCATTGCAACTCATCGCGCAAGGAACGGATAGCAGCTCTGGACGGGATTTTATAAACCCCGCCCACTTTCAGATTGACCGGATGAATGGCACGCCCGCCGATAACTTCAAGTATCCGGTTACCGAGCTTTTTCAGCCGCAGCGCCGTTGCCACCAGTTCGGGATGATCTTTCGAGATCAATATGGCGTCTTCATAGCCGAGGAAATCCGGCGCATGCAGCAAAAATACATGCAGAACATGGCTTTCAATCCACTCGCCGCAATACACCAGCCGGCGCAAATCGCGCAAGGGACCCGTGACCTGCACCCCGAGTGCATCTTCCATCGCCTGCGAGGCCCCCATGATATAGGCCACCGGGCAAATACCGCAGATGCGCGAGGTAATATCGGGCGCATCGGAATAAATCCGCCCCCTGAGCAAAGCCTCGAAAAAGCGTGGCGGCTCGTGAATGCGGAATTTGACATCCCGGATCACCCCGTCCCTGATGCGCAGCCGCAAGGCCCCCTCGCCTTCAACCCGGGCAAGCTCGTCAACCTTGATAATACGTGAGGCGGTTTTAGCCATCGATACTCTCCAGCCGGGCGCTTTCATCCCTGAATGCACCTGCATTGGTATTGAAACTGCGGTAAAAATGCCGGGTCTGGCGCAAATCCATACCCAGTTCCAGCAGCCGCCCGCTCAGCGCCGCCGGATTGGGCGCTTCCTTGGGGCCAAAACAGCCGTAACAGCCGCGTTCGCAGCCCGGGCAGATATTGCCGCAGCCCGCCTGTGTCACCGGCCCCAGACAAGGGATCCCCTGCGCCACCATGACGCAAACCGTGCCGCTCAGCTTGCACTCGATGCACTGGCTGTGAGCGGGAATATCGGGCTTGCGGCCGTTAAGGGCGGCGTTCAGCACCTCCAGCAACTGGTATTTGTCAATCGGACAGCCGCGCAGCTCAAAATCAACCTTCACATGATCACTGATCGGGGTTGACGTGGCCAGAGTGCTGATAAATTCAGGATGGGCATAGACCATATTCACAAACGCATCCACATCCGACAAATTGCGCAGCGCCTGAATGCCGCCAGATGTGGCGCAGGCGCCGATGGTGATCAAAACCCGCGACTGGCGGCGCACCTTTTGAATGCGCTTGATATCGCGCGGTGTCGAAATCGAGCCCTCAACCAGCGAGATATCATAAGGCCCCGCCACCTGGGCGCGGGTGGCTTCGAGAAAGAACCCGATCTCGACCGCCTCGGCCACCGCGAGCAGTTCGTCTTCACAATCGAGCAGGCTGAGTTGACAACCATCACATGAAGAAAACTTCCACACCGCAAGTCTTGGTTTTTTGCCCGCCGCCATTTTCATATCTCCCGTACCGAAAAGATTTTGCGGATTTTATCGAACCTGAAAACCGGCCCGTCCTTGCAGACAAAATGCGGCCCGTACTGGCAATGACCGCAAAACCCGGTAGCGCATTTCATATTACGCTCCATGGAAACGAAAATACGCTTGTCCCTGATCCCGGCCGTATTCAGCGCCTTGACGCTGTAATGCATCATGATCTCCGGCCCGCAGATGAGCGCCGTTGTATGCAGAGGGTCAAAAACCGCCCGCGATATCAGATTGGGAACCACGCCGACATTCCCGGCCCAGTCATGCCCGGCCCGATCGACAGAGACCTCGACGCTGATATCAAAACGCCCGCGCCATTTTTCCAGCTCGCGGCGGTAAAGAATGTCATTGGGCGTGCGCGCGCCGTAGAGAATAATGATCTTGCCATATTTTTCCCGGTTGGCCAGCAGGTGATAGATGGCCGGGCGCAGCGGCGCCAGACCGATGCCGCCGGTAATAATGACAACATCCTGCCCCGCCATTTTTTCAACCGGCCATGGCGTACCGAACGGACCGCGCAAGCCGATCACATCGCCGCGTTTCAGGCCCGCCATGGCATCGGTGACCGTTCCCACGGCGCGGATGGTGTGAACCAGTTTCAAAGGCTCCGCCGCATCGCCGCTGATGGAGATCGGCACTTCGCCAACGCCGAACTGGTACAGCATGTTGAACTGCCCCGGCCGGTAGGCAAAGCCCTTCGCCCCCTTTTGCGGCACGAGATAAAGCGAAAACGTATCGGACAATTCGCGCCACGCCCGCTCAATCCTGAAGGGGCGCGGCAGCATCGGATCATTCAGGGCCGGAAGCGGGGACATAAGATCAACCGCCTCTTTTCGGAGAGCCGTAAACATCGAGCATTTGCAGGCGCGAGGAGGTGAGCCGATGCGCCATCACCGGTATAAAGCGCCGGAGCAGCTCATAGCCCATAGCACAATCCTTCTTCATCTTCTTGCGCAGGCATTTGGCGTCCAGCACCACCAGCCGGGTGAGTTGGACCGCGCGCGCATCGTAAGAATTGCGATAGGGCGGCGTTATCCACGACCAGCCGAACACCTCGCCGTCATGCACCGTATCCATGATCACCGGTTTGCGCCCCGGCACATGCATCTCGATCGAAACAACGCCGCTGCGAACCAGATAAAACCGGTCCGCCTTGTCGCCCTCATGATGGATAATCTGATCCGCCTCATAGCGCGCATTACTGGCACAACCGGCGACAATTCCCTGAACATCGGCCCCCATGCCTTCAAAAAACGGATGCTCGCGCAACATTCTGTCCAGGCCCTTGATCTTGACCATTGCTAGCCTCCTTTCACGAAGCTTTCCGTTATCACCCGGGCTTCTTGCGTAATATCAATCCCCACCGGACACCAGGTAATGCAGCGCCCGCAGCCGGTGCAGCCGCTCATGCCGAACTGCTCATGCCAGTGCACCAGCTTGTGGGTGATCCATTGCCGGTAACGCGCCGCCGTGCCCCGCCGGATGCTGCCACCATGGATATAGCTGAAATCAAGCGTAAAACATGAATCCCACACCCGTTGGCGCTCGGCGGTCTTGCCGTCAAGCGAGGTCAGATCCTTTGTCGAGGTGCAAAAACAGGTGGGGCACACCAGGGTGCAATTGGCGCAGCTTAAACAGCGCATCGCAATCTCGTCCCAGCGCGGATCATCCAGTGATTTGCCGAGCGCTTTTCGGGCGCCCTGGCTCATTTTACGCCCCATGCCCTCTTCGGCGATCCGGACTGCATCGCGGGCGGCGGCAAGATCGCTTTTATCCGCAAGCGGCGCCTCAAAACCGGCCATGATGGCCGCCCCGCGCTCGGAGCCCGTTTCAATCAAAATCCGCAGCCCACCATCACCGACAATCTCCGTCAGGGCTAGATCATAGCCCTGCTCCGCCCTGGGGCCGCAATTCATGGAGGCGCAAAAGCAGCTCCCCCCCGCCCGGGTGCAGTTGACCGCGACAATCAGCGCCCGCCCGCGCCGCGCCAGATAGCCCGGATCGGCAAAATCCCCGTTATCAAAAACCCTGTCATGGATATTTATCGCCGCCAGCTCGCAGGCCCTTACCCCCAAAAAGACATATTCGGGCGCCGGCGCCGGAGTATCTTTTACAATCTCAAATCCCTTGCCCCTGCGCCTTGCGCTCCACAAGGACTGTCTGGGCGGGAAAAGATAACGCTTCCAGCTTTGCGGCCCCACCGCATGGGCAAAATAGCGCGAGTCGCCGGTTTTTTTCAGCCGGTAAACGCCCGCATCCTGCTCGTCAATCACCCCTAGCGGCAAATCGGACAGTTTTGTGACAGGCTCATAAACAACCGCCCCGTCACGGCAGACCGGGCCTATGACGCGGCGGCCATCCACGCCCAGGGCAGCGACAAGCACCCCTAGCCCGGCGGCATCGGTGATGACCGGAGCCGCAAAAGCGCCAACTGGAGAAACCATTAATAACCTCCAGATTTTAAACAGTATTTACAGCAGTACCGCTGATTTGGTACTTCACTATAGGCGTGTTTGAGGACAGAGTAAATCAGGCCAATGGTATTAAACATGTGACAAAACCGTGACCACGCCAAGACCGATTGTCAAGGTGCCGATCAGCCCCTGCAAGCCGTTATGAAGCCAGGTCATGGAGCGGGTTTTTTGGATCGGGACCGCGATAATCATCGAAAGAACCGCCATGCCGATGATCGAGCCGACCCCGAACAGCAAGATGTAAACCATCCCCGTCCATATTGACGCCATGGTCTGTAAAGTGAGCACAATCAACACCGCCGAACCGGCCATGCCATGCATCAGGCCGATTAAAAACGCCCGCAGCGGAAAGGCGGAAGAATGCTCATGAGCGTGCTGGACCGGATGAACCCTCGCGGCTTTTTCACCACGATGGGAATGGGCGTGAAAATGCTCGACATCCCCCCCGTGCCTGTGGGTGTGAAAATGGATGCGGTCGCGGATCAGGCGGCGCAGGACATCCGCCCCCAGGACAACCAGCATGACGCCCACCGCAAACTCCAGCCAGTCCGACATCGCCTGCGGAATGGTGTTATTCAGCAACAGGGCGATGGAGCCAAACAAAAACAGCATCACCGTATGCCCCGCCCCCCAGACCACCCCGGTCCTGACGGCATTTTTCAACGACAGATTCTGCGAGGTCAGTGAAGCAACCGCGGCGATATGATCAGCTTCGAGCGCATGGCGCATTCCCAGAAAAAAACCAAGCATCAGGATTGTCGTCATGACCTCATCCCTTCCAGCCGCCTTGCCGCGGCGATGACCCCCTGCCCGAGGCAAATCCCGCCATCATTCGCCGGGATTTGCGCGGGGGTGTAAACATCATAGCCCTGTTTGCGCAGGCGGTGCGATAAATCTTCCAGCAACAACCGGTTCTGAAAAACCCCGCCGGTCAGAATTATGGATTTGAAGCTGTGGCTGTCAGCGCATAAGGTGACAAGGTGGGAGAGGCCCCGGCCAAGCGTATTGTGAAACCGCGCCGCAATGAGACCGGCCTCTTCCCCTCGCTCAAGATCAGCAAGAAGACCGCGCCACATGGAGCGCCAATTTAGGATATAGGGCTCCTGCCCGTCGATATCGAGCCCGTAATGTCCGGCATTTTCCGTCCCGTAGCCCGATGCCAGCACTTCAAGCTCAATCGCCGCCTGCCCTTCATAGCTCACTTCCTCGCGGCAAAGGCCGATCACGGCGGCAACCGCGTCAAATAACCGCCCCGCCGAGCTGGCCAGCGGCGAGTTGATCCCGTTCGCCAGCATTTTATCCAGCGTTTCAAGCGGTTTTTGCTGCAAGAAACGGCTGATCGGCAAGTCAGGATAATCAGCGCCAAGCTTCCTCCAGCCAAACGCTTTTTCCAGATGCGCATAAGCGTTGCGCCAGGGCTCATGCATGGCTTTTTCGCCGCCGGGTAGGGCAACGGGAG
>JAJRYE010000089.1 GCA_024275895.1 Alphaproteobacteria bacterium
AGCAAAATGGCCCTCTGTTCCGCATAGAGCGCTTCAACGATAGAGGTGGCCGAAGCGCCCAATATGTTGTCCTGCGTCGCTTCGGCAGCGCCCCCCGCGATTGTACGGACCGAAAAGTAGAGCAGAAGTGAGAGGATTGCGATCAATCCCAGCAATTGCAGCCGGAGTTTTTGGCGCAAGGAAATGCCCGGGCGCGGTGTGCTCACGGCTTGTCCGTCCGGATTTTGGCAGCGTCATGCCGCGTCATGCGATAGCCGATACCGCGCACGGTTTCTATGCGCACCGCGCCGCCATCAATTTTCTGGCGCAACCGTCCCACATAGACTTCAATGGCATTTTCCGACACGTCCTCCGCATAGGAAAACAGCCGGTCCAGAAGTTGGGATTTGGGAAAAATCTGTTCGGGAGAAGAGAAAAATATCTCCATCAGACGCAGCTCACGATTGCGCAATTCCGAGACTTTTTTCCCCACCTTTACCGTGGCCGATAAAGAATCAAATTCCAGATCTCCGAAGGTTTTTACATTGCTTGCCGCGCCGTTTCTGCGCCGGATCACCGCCCGACACCGCGCCTGCAACTCTAAAAAGTCAAACGGTTTAGTGATATAATCGTCCGCTCCCAGATCGAGCAAATGCACCCGATCAGAGACTTCCGAGCGGGCGGTAATAACAATGATGGGCGTGTCAATTTCCTTGCGGCGCTGGGTGTTCAAAAACTCCCGACCATCGCCATCGGGCAGCATAATATCGAGTAAAATCAAATCATAAGACGCGCCCGCCAAACAATCATGTGCCGCCCCGATACTGTCGGCCCAGTCCACCCCATAACCGTCGAGCGCCAGCCGGTCACGCACCGAAATGGCGAGATCCTTATTATCCTCGATCAACAAAAATCGCATGGCGGATCCCCCTGATTGGGCCCGTGACAGGTTCGTGACAGCTTTTCGCGTGAATATGTATTTTGCAAGCGCCGAATTTGCGGCGGGTGAAATTTTGCTTCACGCCAAACCTGTTTCAGGGAGGAAACATGATTATGAACAAACTGACTTTTGGACGCAGAACCTTGCTGGCGGCCGCTGCCGCCACCATGGTGATGGGTGGACCCGCCTTTGCGGCGTCTCACCAGATTATCGACCAGATTCACTTTTGATCCCCGGCGGGGCAGGCGGGGGCTGGGACGGCACCGCACGTGGCACCGGCGAAGCCCTGACCAAATCGGGCATTGTGGGTAGTGCAACCTACGAAAACATGTCCGGCGGTGGCGGCGGCAAGGCCATCGGGTTTTTGATCGAGAATGCCGAGAGCAATTATGACACGCTCATGGTCAATTCGACCCCTATCGTTATTCGCGCCCTCACTGGCGTGATTTCGCAAAACTTTCGCGACCTGACCATGGTCTCGGGCACCATTGGTGATTATGCGGCTCTGGTTGTGGGCAAAGACAGCCCTATCAACTCCATGGAAGATCTGGTGGCCGCCTATCGCGCCAATCCTTCTGACGTTTCCATCGGTGGCGGCTCCGTGCCCGGTGGCATGGACCATATCGTTGCCGCCATGGTGATGGAAGCCGCAGGCGAAGACCCCACGGCGGTTAAATATATCGCCTATGACGCGGGCGGCATGGCTATGGCGGGTCTGTTGAGCGGCGAGATTGCAGCGCTTTCGACCGGTTTTTCTGAAGCGGTGGCCCTGGCCGACGCCGGTGAGGTCAAAATTATTGGCGTTACCTCTGATGAACGCGTTGACGCGGCGCCGGACGTGCCCACTATGAAAGAGCAGGGCATCGACATGAACTTTGTCAACTGGCGCGGGTTCTTTGCCGCTCCGGGTCTGCCTGCAGATAAACTCGCCGCCTACCAA
This sequence comes from Alphaproteobacteria bacterium, assembly GCA_024275895.1. GTDB lineage: Bacteria > Pseudomonadota > Alphaproteobacteria > Rhizobiales > BM303 > BM303. Next base: position 1,860 of record JAJRYE010000089.1, read on the forward strand.
GAGGCCCTGACGGCCATGTACGACACCCCCGAGTGGGAAGAGGTGCGGGCCCGCAACGGCTGGGTGAACATCCACAATTCCGGTGATGACTTTGTGGCTTTCCTTG
>JAJRYE010000090.1 GCA_024275895.1 Alphaproteobacteria bacterium
GAACCCTCCGCCGTTCTCGCTCACCCGGATCAGCCATGGCAGCTTCACCTGACCTCGATCAAGCCCTGGCCCTGTTGCCGGCACACCCATGGTCCGATTGCCGCCGGGCTTGAGTTGCATCAACAGCTCAATGAGATGAAAGCCGGCCCTGACGATATTGCCCGGATTGAGCTTGCGACATACCGTGCCGCTCTTGATGTCTGCGACCGTCCCAACCCGGACAGTGAGTACGGTGCGAAGTTCTCCCTGCAACACACAATCGCCATGGCGGCTTTGCAGGGCGGTGTGGTGTCGGGCAGTTTTGATGAGGCCGCCAGAAGTGATGTAGCCGAGCTCGCCGCGAAGGTTGCACTTTCTACGGAGGACGCGCTTAACGCCGCCTATCCCGAGCATTGGGGTTGCAAACTCGTCGCGTCGATGAAGAACGGGGATAAAATAGAGATCGTCAAAAGTGACGCCAAGGGCGACCCGGAAGATCGCCTCAGCCGCTTTGAGCTGACCCAAAAGGCGCAGGGCCTTCTGGTCCGGGCCGAATATGATGCGCCCGGTCAATTGATCGACCAGGTCTTTGCAATGGCGGAGGGCGGACAGCCTGTCTCATTGGCAAAGCTTCTAAGCTGATAGCCGGACAGGCTGAACCCTGGCATCCCCCGGACCACAACCGCGGCCCGGGTGACGGTGTGCGCCGGGCTATCTGGTGCTGATACCGAGAAGTGAATAAAGCGGGCAAAGGCCGACGACGGCGGTGAAAAGCGGCACCACGCCAATCCAGCCAAGATAATTATAGGGTGTCTGCACGGGCAAAAGGTCCAATGCCAGGGCCACAAGTGCGGCGCCGACGATGATGCGGATTGCGCGATCTACCATTCCAACATTCATTTTAAATTTCTCCCTTATATACGACTGTAAGCCGCTCTATAAACTTCTGTCTCTTCATAACAGGTCCTGCCCGCTCAACTGATATTATCACGGCCCCCGGTCGATGTCCGCGTTTCTATGACGCAGTTCCTTTCAACAATTGTTTACCCGTCAGCGAGACATGAGCCGGTCATTTCAGCCATGCCCTCAAAGATTGCGGGCGCGGAAGGTATCACATTTCTGCACATCGCCGCTATCAAAGCCCTGCCGGAACCAGCGTACGCGCTGACGCGACGAGCCATGGGTGAAGGCGTCGGGGACAACGCGGCCCTGGGTCTGCTTCTGAATGCGGTCATCGCCGATGGCACTGGCTGCATTCATCGCCTCTTCAACATCACCGGGCTCCAGAATGTTTTTTGCCTGATCGGCATTGCGCGCCCAGACACCCGCCAGGCAATCGGCCTGCAGTTCCATGCGCACCTGCAAGGCATTACCGTCCTTTTTCGACAACCTGGCTTTCGACAGCTGCACCTTTTCAGATATGCCGAGCAAAGTCTGAACATGATGACCGACCTCATGGGCGATGACATAGGCCTGGGCGAAGTCGCCCTGCACGCCGAATTTCTGCTTCAGCTCCTGATAAAATGCCAGATCGATATAAA
>JAJRYE010000091.1 GCA_024275895.1 Alphaproteobacteria bacterium
ACGCCACAAGGCGCGGCTGGACGCCAGAAAAGCCGCCGGAGAGCTGGCTGAAATTGTTCATACAACCCGTATTGGACCGAAACGCCGCGATGAATTGCTCGATGGTGGCGCGCTTTACTGGGTCATCAAGGGCTATGTTCAGGCGCGGCAACCGATTGCGGATTTGCGCCAGCGTCAATGCAGCGACGGCATCAAGCGTTGCGATATTGTACTCAAACCCGAGATCATTGCTGTCATGCCGACGCGCAAGCGGGCATTTCAGGGCTGGCGCTATCTCGAACCGGGCAGCGCACCCACCGACCTCGACGCGCGCGGCAATGAGCTATCCGAACTGCCGCTTGAAATGCGCGCTGAATTACGCGAGCTTGGCCTGATTTGAATAAGTTAAAATGCGAGCGCGCTATTTCATCTTGATATAACCGTTGCGGGTCTGCGGTAATTTTCGGCCGAGCAATTGTGCCGCCACCAAGGTGCGCAGTATTTGCGCTGTGCCGCCGCCGATGGTGAACATCCGGGCATCGCGAACCATCCGCTCGATCGGCATGTCGCGCGAATATCCCGGTGCGCCAAAAATCTGCAATGCGTCATTGGTTACCTTGATGGCGGTTTCAGACGCCAGAATTTTCGCCTGGGCGGCATGTCGGGCATCGGGAAACCCATTGGCGTCAACACTGGCAGCCGCCCGCCAGATCATCAGCCGCGCCGCCTCGAGCGCCGTCGACATATCGGCCAGCATCCATTGCAGGCCCTGAAATTCGCAGATCGGCCGGCCGAACTGTTCCCGTGTCTGGGCATAGTCGAGCGCTAGCTCATAAGCACCCTGGGCAATGCCGAGGGCCACAGTGCCCGCACCGACGCGCTGACCGTTATAGGCGGTCATCAGACCGGCAAATCCCCGCCTCATGCCCTCGGGCGGGGCGATCACCATGTCGTCCGGAATTTCGAGATCCGCAAAAAGAATTTCTGTTTCGGGAATGCCGCGTAATCCCATCGCCGGTTCCCGGTGGCCGATCTTGAGCCCTTCCGGCGTGCCCGCATCATTGTCGCGCACGGCGATGAAGCCGCCAATGCCAAGCTCAACCCCTTGCTCGTCAAAGGCACGGGCGAAAATCAAATGAAGTTTGGAGACGCCGCCGCCGGTGATCCAGTGTTTGGCGCCATTGAGTACCCAATGGTCGCCGCGCTTGTCCGCCCGCGTGGTCATCTCCGTGGCCGCGGATCCAGCACCGGGCTCGGTAATGCAGATCGCAGGCTTGTCGCCTGCCAAAACGAGCTCCGCCGCCAGTTTCCGCTGCGCCTTAGAGCCGTAGCCCATAATAGCGCCAACCGCGCCCATATTGGCTTCGACCACGATGCGCGCCGTCACACCGCAAGCCTTGGCGATCTCCTCGATCACCAGGACCACATCGAGATAAGTCAGCCCGAGGCCACCAAATTCGGTCGGGATGGTCATGCCCATCAGGCCGTGATCCCTGAGCATTCTGACATTCTCGAAAGGGTAGGCCTCACTACGGTCGATCTCAGCGGCGCGACCGGCAAATTCATTTTCGGCCAGCTTACGTGCGGTCGCCTGCAATTGCAGCTGGCTTTCCGTCAGTTGAAACATTTCATGCCCCTGTCTGGTGGTTGGAGAAGGTATCGCGAGATCATCTGCCAAATCGTTTCAGCGATGTCCATGCAAATGCCCATTCCGGCGTGATCAATTGACCTGTCGGTGGATCGGACGACCGACTGGTCGACCAGTTAGCTGGCCGACTAGTCGGCAGTTTATACCACGGCGAGGCAAAAACCGAATTCGGGTTTTTCAGAACATGCATGTCCTGAGCCGGCATGAAGCTCTGGAGCAGGAGAAAACGGCGCTCGCCGGTTGCCGGGTTTTCGACCACGTCAACCACCAGAACGGCATGGCCGGGAAAGCCGCCCTTGATAAAGACATCCCCGCCCTGCATGTCATCAAGCTTGACGGGGCCGAGTTCCCGCGCCAGCGAATAAGTGCCGGCATAGGCATAGATCATCCGCATATAGCGCTTGAAGTTTTTCCGGTCGCGGCCCCTTCGCGCGCCGCGCCGCCAGGAGATATGACGGCCCCTGACCCTTGGCCGCTCGCCCCGCGTCCAGCGCAAAAATGGCACCTTTGTGCCACCGGTAAAATTGAAATGAATGTCTCTATCACGGCCCTTGGCATAAAGATATTCCGCCCTAAGCCGCATCACCGCATCGGCACATTGCTGCAGATCGCGTTTACCGACGTCGATATCGATCACCGCCATATGGGCGTTCTGGTTGAACTTGAGCTGACCATTGAAAAGGTACACCGCACTGCCCGACGGCTTGAGCGGCAGACGCCGCAGCCAATAGGCAAAACTGTCGCGCCGGACATGCACGCGCTGGAAACCTTTGGGCGGTGCGATGCGTTGCAGCAGCTGATCCGAGGCCGTGGGCGAACGGGCCAGCCATGGGTGCAGCGGATCGGCGACAGCAACTGGAGCGAAGGTCAGAAGCCAAATCAGTCCCAAGAGGGCAGGGCCGCCCGATAGAAAAACTCTCAGTGGATTGGATTTCATATGTGTGTCACCTCTAAAAGATGAGGCAATTTAGGTTTAAAATCAGGCGAGCGCGAGGCCTGCCTGAGCCCTGCCTGAGGCAGGGCCATGGCTGGCTACTTTACGTGCCGCCAGACAATCAGCTGATTATTCGCCGGCATGGCATGGTCCTCGATCAGATTGAGCCCCTGGGCGCCGGCCAATTTGTTGATATA
>JAJRYE010000092.1 GCA_024275895.1 Alphaproteobacteria bacterium
AGGAATCTGCCTTGAATCAGCCAAATCAGGCGAAAACCGGTTGAAACCGGCGAAAATACCGATCAGAATGACCAAACACGCCGCTCATGGACGTCGAAAAAGAGCGGATAGACGGGAAATACGGTAAATTCAGAGGTCTCCTTGGGAATACCCTTCTCTGGCAGGCGGCCTATTCAGAGTTTGTATTTCTTGAAGAATGCTGGACAAGGATCACGCCCGATCTTGTCCTTGCCGCCATTGCCGAATATAAAACCCGGGAACGCCGCTTTGGCGGGCTGAAAATGAAAGCTGCCCGTTAAGCGAAAACACAAGTTTTATTCAAAACCCGTTGTCAGTCCGGGTGGTTGCCGTGTAACAAGTTCAGAATTACCATTAATTATTTGTTCAGCGGGGGCTTTTTATGAAAATTTCCATTATTGGCACCGGGTATGTCGGGCTGGTTTCCGGGGCCTGTTTTTCCGAGTTTGGCATTGATGTCACTTGCGTGGACAAGGATGCGGGCATTGTGGCGCGGCTTGAGAAGGATGATATCCCCATCTATGAGCCCGGGCTGGATGATCTGGTGCATAAAAACCGCATGGCCGGACGGCTGCATTTTACCACTGATCTGGCGGCCTCCGTTAAAGATGCCGATGCGGTTTTCATTGCCGTGGGCACACCGTCACGGCGCGGCGACGGGGCGGCTGATCTTGCTTTTGTCGAAGGCGCGGCGCGGGAGATTGCCGAAAATCTGAGCGGTTATACCGTTATCGTGACCAAATCGACGGTTCCGGTTGGCACGGCGCGCCATATCGAGAAGATCGTAAGAGAGGTCAATCCGGCGGCGGATTTCGAGATGGCCTCCAATCCGGAGTTCTTGCGCGAAGGTTCGGCGATCGAGGATTTCATGCGCCCGGACCGGGTTGTCGTCGGGCTGGAGGGGGAGCGGGCGCGGCAAGTGATGCATCGTCTTTACCGCCCCTTGTCCCTGCGTGATGCGCCGGTTCTGTTTACCGGGCTGGAAAGCGCCGAGTTGACGAAATATGCCGGTAACGCTTTCCTGGCCACCAAGATCGCCTTTATCAACCAGATTGCGGATTTGTGCGAGGCGGTGGGCGCCAATGTGCAGGATGTCGCCAAAGGCATCGGCCTTGACGGGCGCATCGGCGCCAAATTCCTGCATCCGGGCCCCGGCTTTGGCGGCTCGTGCTTTCCCAAGGACACGCGGGCGCTCTCGGTGATCGCGCATGAGACCGGCGCTCCCATGAGCCTTGTCAATGCGGTGATCCACTCGAATGATGAGCGCAAGATTTCCATGGCTGAACGGATTATCACGGTACTGGGCGGTGATATGCGGGGCAAGCGGATCGGCATTCTGGGGGTGAGTTTCAAACCCAATACTGATGATATGCGTGAGGCCCCGTCTCTGGATATTATTCCGCAACTGATCGAGGCGGGGGCGGAGATTTGTGCCTTTGATCCTGCCGCCATGGAAAATGCGGCTGAAAAACTCCCCGGAGTGGAGTGGAAAGAGGATTCCTATGCGGCGGCGGCGGGGGCCGATGGCCTTGTTATCCTGACCGAGTGGAACGAGTTCCGGGCGCTTGATCTGGGACGGCTCGCCTCGCTTATGACGCAGCCGGTATTGATTGACCTGCGCAACATCTATACCCTTGAGGAAATCGCCGCCACGCCATTTACCTATTATAGTATCGGGCGTCCGGGGAGCGGAGGCACTGAAAAATCGCGCGATTGATATGCGCCGGAAGTTCTCGGGGGGAGTGCACAATCCTATATTTGTTCATTGCCTTTGTGGTCCTTGCACCATTGCCGCTTGGGGGGAACAACCCCATGGCCTGGACGGTTTTTGCCGTGGTGGCGGGGCTTTTCGCGGTTTTGCTTTCCTGTTTGAATTTGATCCGCAAACAGGCGGTTGCGGTGCCGTTCAGATGGGTATGGTTTCCGGCCGTAATGTTTTCCGGGGTTTGCATCTGGGCGCTGGTGCAATCGCTGCCCATTGTCCCGGCTGATCTGCGCCACCCGCTATGGGCTGTTGCCGCCGGGGCTTTGGGCGAGAAATTGCCGGGGGCAATATCTGTTAATCCCTATGCGACGGGCACGGCCCTGCTGCGTCTGATGACGTATGGCGCGGTGTTCTGGCTGGCATTGCAACTGGGGCGTGAGCGCAAGTCGGCTGACCTTGTTCTGCATGGCATAGGTTTAGCCGCAAGCCTCTATGCGCTCTATGGGCTTGTTCTCTGGTCAACGGGTTCGGAGAGTATTTTGTGGTTTGACAAATGGGCCTATGAGAAAAATCTGACGGCGACCTTTGTCAATCGTAACAGTTTTGCCACCTATGCCGGCATGGGGAGCGTCGTGCTGCTGGCCCTGTTTGGAAAATCACTGCGCGATCCCTTGAAGATGCGGCCGGGAGAAGCGCAGAAAAAACGCATCATCCGGTTTGTTCATGCCATCTCCGGCATCTCCGGCGTATATTTGCTGGCGCTAATGGTGACGATGGGGGCTTTGTTCCTGACCAGCTCGCGCGGTGGCTTCGGGGCGACGCTGCTTGCCCTGATTGTGTTGCTCGCCTTTGGGTTGCTGGGACGGCGCGGCGGTCTGGCAGGTCTGATTCTGGCTGTTCCCGTGGTGATCGGCCTTTTTGTCTTCGTTTTTGATCTTGGCGGGGAGCGGCTTGCCGAAAGGCTGGCAAATCAGGGCATTACGCCCTCATCGCGCGCTCTGGTCTACAGGCAAACCGTTCAGACCATAGCAGATTCCCCATGGCTCGGGACCGGGTACGGGACGTTCCGGGATATTTTTCCCATGTACCGCGATGAGACGATCGGACTCTGGGGTGTTTGGGATATGGCGCATAATACGTATCTGGAGAATATGCTGGAGTTGGGACTTCCGGCGGCGCTGGCGCTGTTTCTTGCCATCGGGGCGCTTGTCTGGATGTGTTTCATCGGGGCGTTGCGGCGGCGGCGGGGCGGGCATTTCCCGCTGATCGGATTTGCAGTTTCTGTTCTGGTGGCGGCGCATTCACTGGTGGATTTCTCCTTGCAGATTCCGGGGGTGGCAATCACTTATGCGGCGCTGCTCGGACTCGGGGTGGCGCAGTCATGGAGCAGCCGCAAGCGATAACAAAGCAAAACGGCCATGTCCGAAGACATGGCCGCTGGCGCCCGGCTGGTTCAGGCTTGCTGGAGTGTCCATTCCCCAAGGAGGCATGAACACCGGGCGTGGCTGATCCGCTGGTTTGTTACAGGCGCGCTGTGTAACGATAGCTGCGGGAGGAGACACGCAGGCGTTTCTTTGCCTTGTTTTGTTTTTTTACCGCCCATGCGGCCCAGTTTTTACGCTTGAAACTGCGGGTTACAGGGGTGTATCTGGTCCGGGTATAGCGTTTGGCCGCGGTGTAGCGTTTCGAGCGTGATGCGCGTTTGATGACCTTGCGTTTGACCGAAGAAGTTGCCAGAATCTTCCGGCTTGTTTTTTTGCGGATTTTGACAGCTGGTTTGCGCGATGTATAGGCGGAGGCAAGGCGTTTTGAAGCCCCTGACAGGCGTACCCATTTGCTCGGGTCGGACTGGGACTGGCGCTTTTTCCAGCGATAGTTGACGCGGTTCCAGGGAACAACCCGTTTGCGCATGTTATCGAGCACAAAATCGCCATTGCTTGTGCGGGCAACCAATACAGCATGACTGCCATAACGCGGGTGATCGGCAACGGTCATCAGCACCGAGTGGGAAGGCCAGCCGGCGCGAATGAGCGCACGGCGTTTTTGCAGGGCATAATCCTCGCAATCACCCGTATTGCCGCTGACGGACCAGATATCTATCCCCTTGTTGTTGCCATCAGAGCGCGGTTTGATCTTGGCGTTGATTCTCCTGTTGATGCCTGTAAGCTGCGCCCAGGTTCTTGGCGTCAGTTTTACCGGTGCATAGGCAACCTTTTTGCGCGGGGTTACCGCAGTTTTTTTTCGAATTGAACGGGCTGATTTTGAAAGGGAGGCATATTTCAGATAGGCTCGGGCTTTGCTGGTGCTCATCCCGGAGTTGCTGGATTTGCATGCGGAAGGAGTTTTCATGCACAGCACGATATGCCCCAGCGGTGCCATGGTGCGCCCGCCTTCAACCATGGCGGTGCTGCGTTCAATTGCCTGGCGCACGCCGGAGCCGATAAAGGGGTTGGCGTAAGCCTGTGTTGTCATTGCGGCGGCTATTGCCAAACCAATGGATATACTTGTCAGAATTTTCGTTTTCATAGTGGACACTCCTTTTTTGATGTCCACAACTATATGCAATAGAATTTTATATACAGTTCAAAATAGAGCGTAATATATAATAAGACCTGATTTGTATTTGATAATAATTGAAATATAATTTAATTCATGTTTTATGGATCGAAATCATGATTTGTTTACCAGACATTCCGCCAGATGATCTGCCGTGAGGTACTTCGTCAAGGTGTGACCATGCGCAGCGTTTATTTGCTGAACCGGATGCATTAGGTAAAAGCACGGTGGATGTTGACACGGGGGCAAAAGAAACAGGAATGCTCAGGCAGATGTTTAAATCCTTCTTCCGGTTGGGGGCAGCGAGGGTGCGCCCTTGCGTGCCCGATGGCACGCGAATTTACGCCATCGGCGATATTCACGGCCGCAGCGATCTTCTTGATGCTTTGCAAAGGAAGATGCTTGATGATGCCGCAGTAGAAGCGGGCAAGTCGGTTGTGCAGATTTTCCTGGGGGATTATGTGGATCGCGGTTCCGATTCAAAGGGCGTTGTGGACTGGCTGTTGAGGCCGCCGCCAGAGGGCTGGGAACGGATTTGCCTCAAAGGCAACCATGAGGCCACATTGCTCGATTTTCTCGATGAGCCGGGAATTTTCAGCCAGTGGCGGCATTATGGCGGGCTGGAGACACTGCATTCTTATGGCGTTGATCTGAAAAGCCTGCGCGGTGAGGATGCCCCTGAAGTGCTTCAGGAGAATTTCAAGGGAAAACTCCCCGATACGCACCGCGCCTTTTTTTCAGCCCTGCCGTTAACGGTGCAGTTCGGCGATTATTTTTTTGCTCATGCCGGTATTCGTCCGGGACGGCGGCTGGAAAACCAGAGGGAAGAAGATTTGCTGTGGATTCGCGATGAATTCCTCGTGAGTCAGATGGATTTCGGCAAGATCGTGGTGCATGGGCATTCGGCACAGGAAGCTCCTGAAATTTTACCAAACCGCATTAATCTTGATTCTGGCGCCTATATCACCGGCAAGCTGAGCTGTCTTGTTCTCGATGGAGACGAACAGAGAATCCTGTAATACCAAGGTGGTATGGCCCTGACCTTTGCTGACCGGTGTACATAGTTGAAATAACAATTGTTTTCCTTGTCCTGATGAGTCAGGATTAACGCTTGTTGGTATAAGTGGGAGCCAATACTGTCGTGGGTTAAGGGTGCAGGGCCTTCATCCCCCTTTGGATCATCTCACGTATAAAGCGCTGATAGGGCATGCCGCGCTTTTTGGCTTCGGCCTTGATGAGGGCTAGCTGGCTCTCGGGCAGACGCATGCTGATGGTGGCGCTCTTGTTTTCAAATTCAAAATTCACCGGCCTGAAACCGGACAGATCAAATTCAGACAGATCGGCGCTGTCAACAAAATCCTCTGCCTCCTTGTCAGAGTTCAGTCGGGGCAGGTTTTTGAGCCTTTTTTTGTCGCTCATAGCTGGCAATCTCCTTCTCGTGCATGTAACGGGCCGATATGGGGCGAATGAGAATGCCGCTGCCTGCAGAGCGCAACATAAAAACAGCGAATATAAAGCGGCCCTCGTCATTGCGTCCGATCGCCCGAAACCGCTCCTCGCCGGGGAACGGATCAGGATGGATAGCGGGTCTGTTCCTGAAAACGGACTCGATTTCAGCTTTGGAAACACCATGCCTGGCGCATTTTGGCCAGTTTCCACTATCCCAGTCAAAGCCCGATATTTTCATGCCGTAATCATATCCATATGTATATACAAAAGCAACTCTCCTCAAGAGTGCGGTCAATTGATTTCTGAAAATTCGCCATGATTGATCTTGCCAAGAAGGTAATGTATTTATCCGAGTGCTTAAAAATAACGGAACTTGGGGGGAATATGAAGAATATCCTTGTTGTGGTTGTTGCATCCGTGGGGCTTTCCGGGTGTAACCAGACCAGCGGGGGTGCGGGAGCCAATGCCTTCGCGAATGCTTTTCTGACAGGGTTTGCCAGTGGTTTAACAGGAGTTACCGTTCCGATGGGAACCGGTGTATCGTCCGGCATATCCGGCAGCCTCGGTGGGTCGGCGGCAAATCTGCCGGATACGCCGCAGTGTCGCCGTTATTTGAATTTTGCCAGAGGTTCGGGTGCGCCCGGAACCTACAGTCCGCTTATTCAGCATTATAATGCCTGTATGGAATCCGCGAGAAACAATCCGCGAGTCCAGTCATATCGATGTGCACCTGGAACCTATCTCCATTGGGTGGGCAGTCAGGCGATTTGTTCCAGAAAATAGTTTGTCAATCGTTTTTTGACTCTGAATCGTATAAGTTGTATTCTCCATCGTGGATTTTAACACAGGAGCGGTGCTATGCGCGTTCGGTATATTTCTTTTCTTTTTAGTCTGATGGCTTGTTTTACATTTTTAACGGCTCCGGTACAGGCGCAGGATGGTGGAGCCACTGCCCCTGTTTCGCTGGCCTCGTATCCTTCCGGGGGTGCAGGGCTGGCTGACGCTGTTGCCAAGGCACTGGCGGCGGATATCGGGGTACTTGACGAGATTGTGGCCATGCTTGCGGAGGCAAATCCCGCGCAGCAGGCGGCTATTGGTGCAGGGCTTGGCAGGGCCGCGAAATATTACGATTCCCTGGCCAAGGTGGCCATTGACGATCAAGCCAAGGAAGCTGCCGTAGCGAAGGCCGAGCTCATCGCCAAGGCGGTAGCGGAGACTAAAATTCCTGTGGTCATGGCCTCCTTTGCGCTGGGAACCGGAGATACTCCGGCAGCCATTCCCGCCGGGGGTGGAGCCAGGGCAACGGGCGGCGGTGCTCTAGGTGGTGGTGTTGGCCGGTCGGCTGCCAGGACCGATGGGAGCGATGATAACGGCAGCCGGGTGACCACCAGTTCGACAAATTATTTCAGTTCCGGCGGTGGCGGCAGCTACACCGGCGGCGGGGGAAGCTCATCAGTAAGCCCGACATCTTGACAGACATGGCTGTTCAGTTTTTTAGTAATGGCACGTAAATTGCTCGGACGGGCGGCGTATAGACCATTTTTTAGTATCTGAGTATTGGAGTCTTGCGTGAATCGCCAATGGCTGGAGCCGGGTCAACAAACACCCCCTGTAGAGAATCCCGATGTTGAGGTGACAATTTCCCTCAGGGAAGTGTTCTCTGTCATCCGGCGGCGTGTCGGAATTATTATCTCAACCATCGTTCTGTGCGCCCTTGTGGCGGCAGGCTATGTTTTTACCGCCAAGCCGGTTTATGAAGGCTCGGCGGTCATCCTTATCGACCCCAGCCAGCCACGTATCATGGCGGATAATACGCAGGATGCCTTCATGCTCAAGGACAATCTGGTGGTTGAGAGCGAGATTGAGGTCATCAAGTCAAGCGAATTGCTCAAGCGCGTCGTGAAGGCTGAAAATATTTATGAAGATCAGGAATTTACAACGCCTTCGCTTGTATCCCAGGCAAAAAAGTGGGTTTATGACCAGCTCCAGATTGTTGAAGAAACCTCTTCCGGTGATGGCAAGAGGGCGATTTTCAATGGTTTTCGTGACCGGGTGAGCGCCAAACGCATCGGGCTGACCTATGCAATCCGGGTGGGCTATGCCTCGACTGATCCGGAACGCGCCGCCAAAATCACCAATGCCATCGCGAAGACCTATCTCGATGACAAGCTGGAATCGCGCTATGCCAGTATCAGGCGTACCAATGACTGGCTGCGGGGCAGGATTTCAAAGCTGCAGAGGGAAGTGATCGCGGCCGATCGCGCGGTGGAGCTCTACAAATCCGAAAACAACATTGTTGATGTCTCGACCGGTCTCATTTCGGATCAGCAACTGTCGGAACTGAACAGTCAGCTTATCATTGCCCGTTCCAAAACGGCGCAGGCCAAGGCGCGTTTTGACCGTATCAAGCTCATCATAAAGGAAAAAAACGCTGATGCGGCGCTTGAGGACGTGTTGAGCAGCCGGGAAATCAGCAATCTTCGCACAAAATACGCCGCCGCCCAGAGCCGGGCACGCGAGTTAAAAAGCAAATATGGACCGACGCATCTCGCCTATATCAATTTCAAGGCGCAGGTTGAACGTATTCAGGCGCTGATTCTGGAAGAATTAAAGCGCATTCAGCAAAGTTATGAAAGTGCCTATGCAATCTCCAGGGCCCGTGAGAAATCCCTGGAAAAAGAGCTGCAAAAGGTCAAGCAGGTGCATGTTTTCACCGGCCAGAAGGAGGTCAAGCTGCGCGAGCTCAAACGGCAGGCGGATGCCGGGCGCGATCTTTACAAAAGTCTTCTGGAGACTTTTCGCAAATCGAACGAGCGCGAAACCCTGCCCACGGTTAACGCCCGGATTATCGAGTTTGCTGCCCCTCCCGAAATTCCCAGCAAACCGAAGAAAAGGCTTGTCCTTATGCTGGCGCTGGTTATTGGCTTTGCCGCCGGGACCGGGCTTGCATTCTTGCGCGAGTCCCTTGATAGCCTGATCTGGACGCCAGAGGCGCTTGAGAACCTGTTTGCCGGCACCAATCTTGGCCTGATCCCCGAGTTGAAGATCAGGATGCCAAGACTGAAATCCTGGCGCAAGCATGGCCGCGCTAAGGTGATCGATAATGCTGACGGGGAAGACGAAACCGGCCCGTTAGCGCTGGAGCCAAAACTTGTCGCGCCGTTTCAGGCCCCGCTTGCGGACCAGTTCAGCCATGTCAGTGAGGTTCTGCGCAATATTCTGGTGACATTCCGCCTTATGGACAGGAACGCTACCCGTAAGGGCGCGAAGGTCATTACATTCATCTCCACGATGCCGGGGGAGGGGAAATCCACGGTCAGCATGCTGCAGGCCCTGTATCAGTCCGGACATGGCCAAAGGACATTGCTCATTGACAGCGATTTCCGCAAACCCTTCCTGACGCGCAGCCTTACGCCGGAATCCGAATATGGCATTTGCGATCTGGCGCTTGATGAAAACCCTGATCTCAAACGCTATATCTGGCATGATGAAAAAAGCGGTCTTGATTTTCTGCCCGCCCTGTCTGCGGGGGGAAGCATCGGCACTGCGGATTTCTTTATCCGGGGTGATATTTCCGGGATTATCGATAAATTGCGGGCGGATTATGATTATATCATCATTGATCTTCCGCCGATCCTCGTGCTTCCCGATGCCCGGGTTCTGGCTGATACCATTGACCATATCGTCTATGTCGTCGAATGGGGCAAGGTGCACAGGGAGTCCGTTGTAGAGGCAATGAAAAGCTCGCCGGAGCTTTCCGGTCTCATTATCGGCTCTGTGCTCAACAAGGTAAATATCAAGAAAATCAAGCGCTATGGCGGTTATTATTATGGCTCGCAATATTATTACAGTTAGACGGTTCGGATGATTTTGTTTTTCCGCTGGTCTCTCATTGTTTTCAGCATTCTCTGGTCTCTTATGGTCTTGCCGGCCGAAGCCGTGCGCGTGCTCTATGCCGATATACGAGGTGACATAGCCACGGGAAAACCGGTTGAACGCGCTGATCTTGACAGTGCCATAGCCGCCTATCAAAAGGTGGCCTCACTGAAGTTTTGCATGCCAGGGGTGCGTGAACAACTGGCCTCTTTCTTGTCCATCCGCCCGGCAATGTACACGGGGGCGGATGCTTTGGTCAAAGTGGCTGCCGATCTTGATCTGGCCGACAAAACCTTGCGGGTTATGCTCACATGTTCACCGTTTGAATCAAATCAGTGGCTTTCACTGGCGATGCTTGATGTGAGGCGAAACGGGGTTCGGGACAGGGTTTTCAAGTTTCTCAATCTTTCCTATCTGACCGGTCCGAGAGAGGCATGGATTCTGGAGCGCCGCCTGACGTTCGCTGCCGGAATAGCGCCGCTCATCCCGGCTGAACTGAAAACGCAAATTCAGGCAGATATCGATGAATTGCGGCGCATGGGCAGCACCAGGAAACGGTTTCTGGAAAGACTCAGGCTCAAGTCAATGGATGAACTGGAGCTATTGTTTGGTTAATCTGTATTTTTGCGTTGTATTATGGCAACATCAGCCGGATTAATCGATAATCCGGAGCCTGGATCTTCAATATCTGTTTACCCCGGAGCAATAGGATTGCTAGTTAATGATGTTAACAAATTATTAAAGTATATGCCGGGGTCCGTGGGGAGATATGGGAAACAAACTGATTTCAATGGCGGGTATCGCCATATTCTCGTTATTTGCGGCAAGCTGCACCATTATTCCGAGTGCAGGGCCATATTCGCGTTCCTTTGCCGAGAAAGCCTACGATCACGTCAAGCCGACTTCAGCGCCCGTGGATGCCTCCGAAGCGCCGCTGGATTATGTGCTGGTCGATGTTGACCGCAAAGTTGTCAATATTCTGGCGCGCAAGCCCAACAGGCCTTTTGACGGGCGTTTCAGTGGAAATCGCAATCCGGCTGATATTCGCATCGGTATTGGCGATACGGTGCGCGTAACTATTTTTGAGGCAGGCTCGGGCGGTCTGTTTGTACCAACCGGGGTAACTCTCAGCGCGGGTAATTTTGTAACGGTCCCGGATCAACAGGTTGATCGCAGGGGGCGGATCAAGGTTCCTTATGCCGGATTGATCCGGGTGGTGAATCGTCGTCCGACCGAGGTTCAGCAGACAATCGAGGAAAAACTCAAAAATCGCGCCATTGAGCCACAGGTCGTGGTCACGCTTCCCGAGCGTAAATCCAATCTCATCACGGTTCTTGGCGATGTCAATGAATCAGGCCGTTTCAATGTCACGCTCGGCGGTGACCGGGTGCTGGATGCTATCGGTTACGCCAAGGGTGCCAAGTTTCAGGATTATGAAACGCTTGTCACCTTGCAGCGCGGCAAGCGCAAGGCAACTGTGCGCCTGAGTTCGCTGACAAAAAACCCGAGGAATGACATTTATCTTTTCCCGCGTGATGTGGTCTATGTGAAGCGCGATCAGCGTTTCTTCAAGATACTGGGTGCAGCCGGTCTCAACGGTGAAATCGCCTTTGACCGGGAAAAGCTCACACTTGCCGATGCTCTCTCCAAGGGCGGCGGACTTCTGGATGAACGCGCCGATCCGCACACGGTTGTTATTTACCGCCGCGAACCGCGCAAGACCCTGAAAGAAATGGGAGCGCGCACACCAGAACAATATGCCAATATGGTGCCGACAATTTATCGTATCAATTTGAGAAATCCGGGCGGATTTTTCCTGGCGCAGCATTTTGATGTTCGCGGTGATGATCTCATCTACGTCTCCAACGCTCCGATCGTTGAATGGCTGAAGGTTCTCTCGGTGATCAACGCCCACACGGCAACGGTAATCTCCGGACGCGGCGCCCTGAACGCGGTTGAGGCTACCCAGCCGTAAAGGGAAACAATGTCCGTGCAAATTGTTTCGCCCGGCTCTTCTTGATGAAAGAGCCGGGCGTTTCATTATAAAATGACTTATTGGGGTTGTTATGGGGCTGGTTTGTTTCTTTATCCTGATCGTCTTGCTGGCACCCCTGCTTTGGGGCGGGGTTTACCCGTGGAGCATTTCGCTATGGCTGCTGGCGCTCGCCTTTGTGGCTTTGCGTCTGCCGCGAGAATGGTTTCGCGGGCCAAAGTGGGTTGAATTCTCACTTTACGGGATATTGCTTGCCTTCATCATCACGGTTGTTCTGCAAATATTGCCGGATACGCTGTCATTGGCGCCAAACAGCATCTGGGAACTGGCGTCCGGGGCGTTGGAGCACGACATTCCGAAACGCACCGCCGCTGATCTGGGCGCCCTGATCTGGCAACTTGGTGCCATTGTGTTTTTTGCTCTGGCCCTGTGGGCCGCCCTGGCGGTTGGCAGTGATTATCACCGTGCCACATATTTCCTGCAATGGGCGGTCTGGGGAACGGCTATCCTTGCCGGGATTACCCTGACGTTGTTTTTCGCGGATGAGCGTTTTTTGCTCTGGAGCAAACGTGTATATTATCTGGGCACCTACACTCACGGGTTTGTAAACCGCAACAGCGCCGCCTCTTTTCTGGGCACCTTCACGCTGCTTTCTTTTGGCATGCTCATCCGCTCCATACGGAATTTGCGCCTTTCATCGGGCTTGTTCAGTCCGGAAATTCTTGATGAGTTTCTCCCCGGTCTTGTCCGGCAGGCGGCGCCGCATGCGGCGGCCCTCGCCATTTTCACTGTCGGATTGTTGCTCACCAATTCCCGTGCCGGTATTTTGCTCACCGGTGTTTCACTGGTCTTCCTCATGCTTCTCCTGTTTGTAAAATCAGGGGCCGGGGCTTTGGCCAAATCCGTCAGCATCCTTGCCATACTCGGTCTTTCCCTGTGGATTTTCGGAAATTGGGGCGGCAGGGTTTCAGAGCGGATTGATGCTCAGGGCCTTGAATTGACTACGCGCGCCGAGGTGTATGCGGCAACAAGAAACATGATTATGGATTACCCCTGGCTTGGCGTGGGGCTGGGGAGCTTTAAAAGCACCTTCCCGGTTTACCGTCCGGCTGCGGTCGGAATGGGCGGCTTCTGGGACAAGGCGCACAACACCTATCTGGAGATTGCCGCCGAGATGGGATTGCCGTTTTTTGTTTTGCTGACTGTATTCTGGATGGGGTTATTTTTGGTTCTGATGCGCGGATTTTTCACCCGGCGGCAACGTTATATCTATCCGGCGATTGGCGCTTCGGTCTGGCTGCTGGCCTCCTTGCATTCTTTTGTTGATTTTCCGCTTCAGATTCCGGGGCATACCCTTGTCGTGGCGGCGATTATTGGTGTTTGCGCGGCGCAAACAGTCCGCTACAAGCGCCGCCATGGCTGATATTGGCAGTCTCGCCACAGATGGATTTGGCGGTTGAAAAACCAATATTGCGGTTAACCATAAAATTATTTTTTGCTAATGATGTGGTAATGTCCTGATATACCCAAATACCCGCTTTTATGCGCCGGGTATGAGATGCGGAGCAGTTTTTATGAAACAGGTGAATTCAGGCTGGGCCAGCCGGATGTTGAGGGCCGGTCTGGTCCTTGTTTTTACACTGGTTCTGGCGGCATGCCAGACTGATGGCGGTGTCGAACCGGTCGCCAGATCCGCTACGCCATCGCTGGCGCCTTTGGCGGGAAGCGATATTGAGTACAGGCTTGGCTCCGGAGACAAGATCCGCGTTATTACCTTTGGTGAAGAGGATTTGTCCGGCGAATTCGAGCTTGACGGCAAGGGCGTGTTTTCATTGCCGCTTGTCGGGCAGATCAAGGCCAGGGGGCTGACTCTGCGTGATCTTGAGCAACTTATCGCCGACAAGTTGCGTGGCGGCTATCTGCGCGATCCGCGCGTCAGTGTCGAGGTGATGAATTATCGTCCTTTCTACATCCATGGCGAGGTGAAAAAGGCCGGGGAGTATCCCTATAAGAACGGACTTACGGTTGAAAATGCCGTGGCCACGGCGGGTGGCTATACCTACCGGGCGCGGACAACTTATGTGTTTATCCGCCATGCGGGGGAAAAGGAAGAGAAACGCTATCAGCTGGGCGGGCCGGTCCGCATTCTGCCCGGCGACAATGTCCGGGTTCCAGAACGGTTTTTCTAGATATTGTAAAGAAGCAACAAAAGGTTGTGATTCGATGAGAATCCGGATATTAAAATTGTATTAACGACTCCATCCGTTATAATCGAAGATATACGGAAATAGTGTAATCTGTGCTGAATCGCGGTTCTGTTTGGCGGGAGATGGAAATGTTTTATTTATTCAAACGGTTGGCCATGGTTGCGGTTGCCGGAGTGGTGTTGCTTGGCGCATTGCCGCAAAATACGAGGGCGCAGGACGCGGGATTTGACGCCAACCTTATCCTGACGGCCTTACAGGAAGGGGCGGGGGATACCAAGATTCAGGAGCTTGTGAATGCAGCGCTGGCGCAATATCCGCAAGGCGGCGCGGATCTGGCCGCCCTGATCAGCAAGCTGGTTGTAGCCTCACCCAAACTGGCCGATGCCTTTCTCAAGACCAGGGGGCTGGCCAATCCGGCGCAGAAAAGCGCCATAGGCGCCGGGCTGGGGCAGGCCGTCTCGATTATTAATGAAAAAGACCCTGAAGCGGCAACGGCCATTGCGCAACTGGTTGCCGCCGCAAATGATAAAATCATCCAGACTGCTTTTGTTGCCTCGATCGGTGACGGCACCACGGCGATTGGCGATGGAACGGCTGGCGGTGGTGCAACGGCGGCAACCGGCGGGAGGGCTTCGGGGCCGCGGGCAGGGAGCTTGGCCGTTCAGTCGAGTGGCGGCGGTTCCGGTGGTGGGGATCCGGTCAGCCCGAGTTCATAGGGTCTGTTGTCAGGATTTGTATTGATAAAATTTTATTTTACCAGGGATGTTGCGGGTGACAGGCGGAAAACTTAAAACTCTGGTTATTATGGTGGCGGCGTCTGCGGGCTTGCTGTTGACGGGCCCTGTATATGCGCAGCAGGCGGCGTTTGACAGTGATGTGGAAGCCAGCACGGTACAGAACCGCGAGCGGCCCGAATATGATCCGGTCGGCGGGCGTGTCGGCACATACTTTTTTTACCCGTCTGTTGAATCCGGTCTCGTCTTTGATGACAATATTCTGGCCAGCAATACAAACAAAAAAAGCTCTCTGGTTCTAGAAACCACAGGGCGATTGTTCATGCGTTCCGACATGCCGCGTCACAAGCTCGATTTTGAATTTGGCGTCAACAATCTTGCCTATTTCGGTAACAGCAATGAAAATCATACCAATTTTTTTGGTGGCTCGATCTGGCGGTTTGATATTGATCGCTCGTTCAATATTTCAGGAACAGCCTATGCCGCGCGTCTTCATGAAGAGCGCGGCTCGGCTGAAACCCCCGGTACAGCGGCCGAACCGGTGCCCTACACCAGGCTCGATGCGACCGCCTCACTCAACAAAAGTTTTAACCGTCTGATGGTCTCGCTTGGTGGCGCGGTGCAGAATTTGAACTATAGCGATGTCAAGGCCGTTGGCGGTGGCACGATTGATCAGGATATTCGTGATGGCACCGTTTTAACGGCCGTGGCGCGGGCATCTTATGAGTTCTCGCCGGGTTACCGCGCCTTCGTCAATGTTGAGGGCAATAATCGCGATTTCAGGAATAACCGCGATTCAACCGGTATTGAGGCGCGCGGCGGCGTCGAGTTTGAATTTTCGCGGCTTGTTCTGGGTGAAATTTCGGCCGGTTATCTGCATCAGAATTATAAAACGGCCGGTTTGCAGGATGTCAATGGACCCGCTTTCAGGGGCTCGATCCTGTGGAATCCCACGCCCTTGATGACCATTGATCTTGTTGCCGAGCGCCGGGTGTCGGAGACAACCGTGGCCGGGGCCTCGGGGCGTCTGGACAGTATATTCAGTGCCAGACTTGACTATGAGGTGTTGCGAAATATCATCCTGACACCCCATGCCAGCTACCAGATTGGTGATTACAAGGGGGTAGCGCGCAATGACAAGACCCTGAGCGCCGGTCTGAGCGGGGAATACCTGATTAATCGCTATTTGTCAGCCAAAGTCTTTTATGAATATACCAACAGAAACTCAAATA
>JAJRYE010000093.1 GCA_024275895.1 Alphaproteobacteria bacterium
AAAAACAATCTTCCGGGTACGCCGGAATTCTGTCCTTTGGTATTTCGCACTGAGAGGCTCGACCGGTTCATCGCTCTTGATCTGCCACAGCGTGCTCAGGAAATCGTCGCTAACGTTTCGCGCGACGTTCTTGCCCGGACAGCGGCCTTTCTGCTGCTAAAGGACTCAAAATCGAGCTATGCCATCGAGGGAGAAAGCCCGCCACAGGATCGCATTCAACGCTGGGGAAGAGCCATCGGCGAAGCTGGCCGTCAAGAACTTGATCTCGAAGAGCTATTGCGATTGCAGAAGATCGTTATTGGCGATGCCCGGTTCGTGAGGCTCGGGCTCCGGCGGGAAGGCGGATTCGTTGGCGAGCATGATCGCGATACTCGAATGCCGCTGCCTGACCATATTGGCGCCAGGCCGGACGATCTGCCGTCTCTTACCGAGGGAATGATCGCTTTCGATCATGGTCCCGCCCAGAGACTTGATCCCGTCATCGCCGCTGCGGTGCTCGCGTTCGGCTTCGTCTATGTCCATCCCTTTGAGGATGGGAACGGTCGTATTCATCGTTATCTGATTCATCACGTCCTGGCCCAACGCGGTTTCAATCCGCCGGGTGTGGTGTTTCCCGTTTCTGCCGCGATCCTAGAATGGATCGACGACTATGGCCGTGTTCTGGAGGGATATTCGCAGCAAGTCCTGCCGCTAATACAATGGGAGCCGACGGAAAACGGCAATGTACATGTCCTCAATGACACTGGCGACTTCTATCGCTTCTTCGATGCCACGCCGCACGCCGAGTTCCTCTATGGCTGCGTTCAAAAGACCATCGAAGAGGACCTGCCAAATGAAACCGAATTTCTCCGCCGATACGATTTGTTCAAAGGCCAAATCACGTCCATGATCGATATGCCCTATCGTACCCTCGATCTTCTGTTTCGCTTTCTTCAGCAGAATGGCGGTCGCCTCTCAAAGAGGGCGCGGGAGCGGGAGTTCGAAGCGCTGACTGAGGCTGAAATCGGACGAATTGAGCGCATATACCAAGAGACGTTCGGCTAGCCTTTTCGAGGAATCTGACGGCTTGGCGAGAGCAGGCCCCATGATACATGGGGCCTGTCAGAATTTATCGGTTAGCTGCTAGAGGCCGGGTGGCTTCGGTCGCTGAATGTGACGGCTGTTCATTGCCCGGCGAATGTTTTCGATGCTGGCGAGTGCGTTTTGTGCTCCGGCGATTTGTGGAGACAGTATTTCCGCAACCGGGATCTGGCTGCTACCTGGGGCACATGTTAACAGTTATTAATTCTTGCTGTTCAGTCTTGCGCGGCGGCGTTCCCATGTGAATGTGGCCAGCCATAACAGGCCGGTCAACAGCAGCAGCGGCCAGACATAGGCTTCAAGAAAAGCTGCCACGATGCTTGTCAGCATGATTAAACCGCCCAGCAGGGCAAAACGCCAGCCAACCCGGGACAAACCGTCAAGAAACGTGCCCAGTCCCAGGACAAGGGCCATTACCAGACCGGTGTTTTCATAGTTGAGGCGTCCGGCGCCAAGCAGCAGATAGATGCATATGATGGCGATGATGACCGCCATCCAGTGCAGCAGTTGTGCCGCCAGAAGCCCGAGGATGGCGCGCATGTCATGGTGACTGTGACGCGCATGCAAAAAGCCGATGAAAGTCCCGGCAAGGGCGATAAGCACGGTCAGCCAGAGCCAGTAACGGTAGCTTTGCTGCGGGGCAAAATTGGTGGCGCCAATACCGAGCAAAAGCAGGGCGAAGGCCAGCGCCAGCGCAATCTCTTCGGCAATGACCGATTTGTGCCGCGGTCTCATGATGCGGTCTTCATCCGGCTTGAAAGCCCCAGGAACAGCAGGGCCAGACCATCAATAAACAGGCTGATGCCGATATAAAGCCCGAGCAGAACGGCCGAGCCTGCCGGCCAGGCAAAAATGAGAAGCGCGGCGAGCAACAAGGAGCAAATGCCGTTGAAGGTCATCCAGCCCCAGCCCCGCAAGGGGTAGAGCTCATAGGCGAGCCCCAGACTGCCATAGGCGTCAAGCATCAGATAGACCGTTAGCAGCAACGCCAACGTCAGAACCCCGGAGACGGGATAAAACAAAAAGAGGGCGCCAATGAGGACAAGCAATACCGGCTTGAGCCAGGCGATCATTGAGCGCCAGTGGCTTAAAAAGGCCAGATAGGCGCTTAAAATGCCGGCAGTAACCAGCAGCCATCCGAGGAAAACACTTGCCAGCGCCGATATGAATTGCGGCACCGCCATGCCGGCAATTCCGGCCACAATCAGCAAGCCGCCGACAATCAGGCTGACTATGCGGAAACGTTTAAGAATATCCACATCAAAGTGAACATGGACGCGGGTGGGGGGAATTATGTTATTCATGCCGCTTCTGGCTCCTTTTCAGGCTATCAAACATCTCAATTTAAAACCCGCTCAGGTGAAATAGAGGATGGGTTTTTCGGTTGTCAGCTCTTCGATGATGCGGCTCAACATTCTGAGTTTGCGGCCGGATCCGCGCAGGATGATCAGGGTATGCCCGTTCAGCAGGGCCTGCCCGTATCCGCCATGATGATGCCCCGGAACGCCCATATCGTTGAGCATCGTTGCAAAACTGCGATACTCGTCGCGCGGACCGGTGAGAGAGGTGAGCAACTTTTGCGTCAGCGGCCCCTCGCAAATTACGGCGCCAATCTCCGGCAGACGGAAAATCCGGACATCGTCATCACCGTTTTCCGCCTTGCGTAACAGTGAAACTTCCAGCCCGCTATCGCGTAAATATTGCAGATCGGGGTCGTCCGGGCGCTCGCGTTTCAAAGCGTCGAGAATGGCCAGACAATAATGATTACCTGACATGATGCCTGTTTAGTGCAACCGGCACTCACTTGCGTTCATGCTCCGTGCCCTATTCCTTTTTGCCCGTGTTTTTTTTATGCTCGCCAATGAAGTTTTCAAGATCGTCAAGGGCGCTCCTGGAGTGCTTGATTGCCTCGATTGTCAATGCTCTCAGGCTCCTTGCATAGGAGCTGACGGCGTCACGTGACTGCCCGGCAATATCGCCGGCGATATCGGCAAGCCCCTCGGTGGCTCGCACAAGGGCCTTGCCGGATTCCTTGCCGGCATCTTTAAGTCCGGCCTCAACGGCGAGAAGAATGTCCCCGGCGATTTCCTTGCTCTCTTCCGCCGCATCGCCAGCCTTGCGCAACGCCTCGGTAAATTCCTTTTTCACATAGGCGGCGATATCCTCGTCAACCGCCTGACTGTCTTCGGCAATTTTCCTGATGTCGCGTCTGAATTTATCCCTGTCCGTCACCTTTTTCCTCCACTTTTCACCTCGTCATCACCCTCCACGGATCCTGCCGCGATCGCCCTGACCGTGCACGGACCCGACAACAGCTGTGTTCCTAGCCCAAAGAACAAAAGGCCGCTGCTACCTGAGTAGCAGTTTTCCATGAACAATTGAAACAGCCGGATAAATTTTCGGATGGCTCACAAGTTTCCGGCAGAGGCGGCGACCAGTAGGCCGCCGAGGACCAGCAGCGAACAGCCGGCAAGCAACAAGGAGATCAACCGGGCGATTCCGGGCGGCAGGGTGTCAATATCCAGATGCGCCGTCCGCAGATGGATATGATTGTAGCGCCAGGCAGCCATGAGGAAAAACAGGGCGCTGAACAGCAGCAGAACCGAAGCCACCGTCAGCAGAATCCACAAAGGGAAGGTTTCCTGCATCAGCTTGAAGAGCGCCAGACCGGCCGCCGCCGAGGCCAGACCCGTCCGCAGCCAGGCCTGATAGGTTCTCTCATTGGCGAGAATAGTCCGGTCACTGGCCAGACCGTCCCGGTCGGGGGGAAATGCGCCGGGATCATGTGACGGATTTTTTACCATTCGATCCCTCATGATTGATAATGCGCCTGACGACAATGCGGCCGGTGAGAATACGCAGGGCAATCTCCGTGATAAAGGCGACAACAAAAAAACCGGCAATCCACAGCAGGATGGACGGGCGTTTGCCATAAAGATAAATGGCGGAGAGAATAATGGCGCCCAGATTAACCCCGATAGCCGCCAGAACCAGCCCTGGTGAAGCTCCGGTTTTATCCAGCAGGCGCATATGCCCGACATGGACGATCAGATGGATCATCAGGGTGGATATGGCGCCGATGGCGGCGATGGAGGAGAGGTCAAAAAACACTGCCATGAGCATAATCGCCGCCGAAGAGATGACCAGCCCGCGGCGGGAGTGAAGGATGGGAGTGCCGAAAACACCGGGCAGATCACCCAGTCTGGCGAGGCGGTAGGTGACATTGGTGGCGGCGTAGAGGCTGGCGTTAATGGCCGATGAGGTGGAGAGCAGGGCCGCCAGGGTCATGATGATAAAACCGGTGGCGCCAAAGGCGGGGCGCGCGGCTTCGGCCAGCGCGTAATCCCTGGCCTTGACCACGTCGGCGGCGGATAAATTGCCAAATACGGCGAAGGCCACGGCGACATAAAGCACCATGACAAGAGCGATGGAAGTCAAGATCGCGCGCGGCAGGGTTTTGGCCGGGTCGGGCATGTCCTCGGCGGCATTGGTGATGATGCGGAAACCTTCATAGGCAAAAAAGGTAATGGCGAGAGAGAAAAACACCATATGGACCGGCGGGTAGGTGGCGGGGGATAACCGGGCCGGGTCCATGGTCGCCATCCCGGCAATGGCGAAGACGCCAAGCGCCAGCATTTTCAGCAACACCACCACGTTTTCGGCCCGCGCCATGGAGCCGGGACCGCGCAGATTCACCATCATGAACACCAGCACGATTGCGGCGGAGAAAACTTCAACCATGATATGCGGCAACCCGGCGGGGAGCAGTTCAAAGGCATAGGAACCAAAAGTCCGGGCGATCAGGGAGACGGAGATAAGCGCTGAGAGATACATCATCACGCTGACGGCGCCGGAGAAAATCCCCTCGCCATAGCCCTGCACCAGATATTCGACAAAGCCGCCGCTTGAGGGGTAGCGTGCGCCCAGACGGCCGATTGAATAGCCCGACAGCAGGGCAATGATGCCACCCGCCACGAACGAAATCCATACCGCGCTGCCGGCAATCTGGCCCGCCTGGCCGAGCAGGGCGAAAATGCCTGCGCCAACCATCGCGCCGATGCCCATGGCCACCGCGGACCAGAACGAAACCGATTTTCCTGATTTATGCAAGATGAAAGCCTTTCCCGCCTCCCGGGGTGAATTTTGCCAAAATCCAGATCAACCCGCCTGCTACCAAGACCGCGGGTTGCAGGTCTCCTCCGGCGGCGGCAACTGGTAGCGGTGACTGCGCTTTAGCAGCGATTCGAGCTTTTCAATATGGATCCGGCCATGATCAAGGCTGACAATGCCCTGCTTGCGCCAGTGTTGCAACTGGCGATTGACCACGGCCCGGACCGAGCCGATCATTTCGGCCAGTACCTCGTGAGGCAGATCATTTATAAGCCTGATATGATGGTTGCTGGGGTCCGTTTCATCGAGATGGTGCATGATGAGATGGGCCAGACGGGTTTCGGTGTCATGCAGGGCAATATCCCCAGCCAGCTCGGCAAGCCCCCGCATCTGCCGGCCCAGATAGGGCAAAAAGCAGCGGTTACATTCAGGATGGGCCGAAATCCACTCGCGCATTTCGCCGGTTGGAAGGGTCAGAAGATCAAGATCGTCCTGAGCGTAAAACACCCCCTCGCAGGGTTGATCGGTCAGAAGCTGGCACATATCAAACACATCTCCCGGCGCCAGCAGAAACAGGGTGAGGGTGCGGCCTGTATCTTCGTTTATCTGCTCGATACGAACGCGCCCCGAGACAATGATATGAAAGCGTTCGCGTATCTGCTCGGCAGGGACATAACGCTGGCGCGTCCAGCTCTCATGTGCCAGCGGTGCCAGAAATTTTTCAAGCAATTCTTTTCCGATATCGTGGAACAGACCAGAATTGCGCAGAATATCGCTGGCGTCGGTATAAGGGTTCATGGCAGCCCGCTGGATCAGTTTCAGGACGGCATCAGGTTAAATCACATTCGGGTCGAAAGCCACTTTATTCAATAATTTCGGCTTGGGGCGGATAATCTGATACCCAGGTAGCAGACCCGATTGAACAACGCCATAAAATGCGGCAGGAACGGATTTATAATATATTGCGGTTGCATCCAGGAGATAAGCCAAATGACCAAATACGGTACTAGGGAAGAATTGCAGGCGCGGCTTGCGGAGCTGTCGGATGATCTTGAACGGGCCGAAAAGAAATTTCACCGCCATGGCCATCGGCCGGGCGGCACTCATATGGGTTATCTTGCCGAACTGCGCGGCCGCATTGAAAGCCTCGAACAGCAGATGAAGACGGTGGATAAAAACCTCTGGCAGAGCATGAAACGGACCTGGCATGAGGATATGGTGACTCTGCGCGGCGCCTTTGAACGGGCGGTAAAATATGAGGATGAGGAATTTCGTCAGGGAGAGGGATAGGACCGGTGCCGAATCGGATCAGGCGCAACGTGCTCTGGCCGACAGATAAAAACCAGACAGGAAGTTGATCATGAATCAAACCGCAAGGGCCTCCGGCGCCCGTGTGCTTGGCCTCAAGGAACTGGTTGCCATGGGCGTTGGCGGGATGATCGGCGGCGGCATTTTTTCCGTGCTCGGACTGGCGGTCGGCATCACCGGCCATGCCACGCCGCTGGCCTTTGCCATCGGGTCGCTGATCGCGCTGGCGGCGGGGTATTCCTATATCCGGCTGGCGCTCACCTTTCGCACCGACGGGGCAAGCTACAGCTATCTGGCGCATGCCTTTTCGCACCAGCCGCATATCGCCGGCGTCGCCGGCTGGACCGTGATCCTGGGCTATGTCGGAACGCTGGCGCTTTATGCCTTTACCTTTGGTGCCTATGGCGGCGATCTTCTGGGGGTGGCGGGAAATCCGCTGATGCGCATGGCCCTTTCGGTCGCGGTGCTGCTTTTCTTTTTGATGATAAATCTGCACGGAACCCGGACCAGCGGCTGGACCGAGGATCTGGTTGTCTATACCAAGATCGCGCTGCTCGCCATATTCGCGGTCGCCGGGTTTACCACCATCCGGCCGGATTATCTCACCCCGGTCATAGACAAGGGGGTGCCATCCATTTTCATGGCCGGGGCGCTTATCTTCGTGGCTTTTGAAGGCTTCCAGCTTATTACCAACGCGGTGAGTGAAACCCGTGACCCCGACCGCAATATTCCGCGTGGCATCTACCTTTCGATCATTATCACCTCCATCATCTATATCCTGCTGGCCATTGTCGGCATCGGCAATCTGCCCATACCGGACCTCATCAAGGCGGAAGAATATGCCCTGGCGGCGGCGGCCAAGCCGGTGCTGGGCCAAGCCGGAACCGTGCTTGTCGGCATAGCCGCCCTGCTGGCGACAAGCTCGGCAATCAACGCCACCATATTTGGCGCCTCGCGCATGATGGCGGAGATGGCCTCCGACAAGATCATGCCGCCGGTCATGGCAAGATACAGCAAACGCGGCGTGCCCTATATCGCGGTTGGCGTGCTCACTGCATCCGGGCTGGCCTTCACGCTGCTTGGCGGGCTGACCGTGATCGCCGCTTTTTCCAGCATGACCTTCCTGATTGTTTCCATCATGGTCTCGGTCGCCAATTTGCGGCTGCTTGAGCAGACCAGGGCCAATCCGGCCCTCATCTGGCTCGGGCTGGCGCTGATGGGGGTCACTGTGCTGCTGCTCACGATCCATCTGTGGCTGCATGATTTCAAGACATTGCTCGCCATTGCCGGTCTTTATGCGGTTGTCATTGTTGTGGAGACACTCGTCAACTGGCAAAAGGATACGTCTTCGTCGGCGTGAGCTGCCCTCTTGTGTCTTTCACGTTTAAACGGCGCCGGCCCGCTCCCCTTTCCTGCCACCCATGCCATTGTTATCCTGTGGTTGGCCGGGCGGGGGAGCGGGCCGGTGCCGGTTCAACTAAAAATTGAAGCCCTTTTATAACCGGTTGAGAGCGCCGATTCATGCCGCGCAGACAATTGATCGCCGCATTTGCAGGTTAGCATGGCCAAGGCGGAAGAATTCTGTCAGAATTGTCTGAAAACACGGAATATATTCATAATTGACAGGGGGTCGTGATGCGTATGGCGATACTGAGGTTACTGGCAATTGTTTTGTTGGCGGGCCTGTCTTTTCCTGCGGCCGGGGGTGCAACCGGGAATATCGCGCTCTCGCCTGATAGTGATTATTTCGGTTTTGACTATGACATTCTCAAGGAAACGCCGCTTGAAAACTGCATCTCCACGTGTCGTAACGACAAAAATTGCCAAGCTTTTACCTATAATAAAAAATCGCGCTGGTGCTTTTTAAAAAGCGATTACGCCGGCGCGCAGCCGTTTGAAGGCACGATAGCCGGACGCAAGCTTGCCGCAGCCGCCCCGGCGCGGCCGGGAGCGGCAAATCCCGACCCGGCTTTTCTTTCCTCCGAGATGCGCCGGAAAGCCAACTCCCTGCCCAAACGCCTCAAAGGCTGGTACAAGCCGGGAAAAAACGGCTTCATGGCGCTGCGGCGCTCCGGGTTTGAAGCGCTGAGAGAGAAAAAGAACACCCGCGCCGCCAAGTTTTTCGGCGCGGCGCTGGCGCTTTATACCGATGATCCGGCGGTTCTGAGCGCCTATTCGCGCGCCATTTTAAATCAGGATAATCTCAAGGGCAAAAAGCTGCGTCTGGTTCGTGAGGTTGCGACCTCATCGGCCATTCTCGCCTACCGGGCCGCCGCCACGGCGCGGGCGCGGGCAAGCGCGCTGAACACCCTTGCCGAAGCGCTTGTCTCGCGCGCTTACTGGTGGCCGGCGATCAAGGCTTACAAGGTTTCTTTATCCCTTATCCGTGATCCGGCCATCGAGGCCAAGCTGACGGCGCTGCGGCAGAATCACGGCTTCCGCATCACCAAACACAGCGTTGATTCGGACACCGCCAATCCGCGTATCTGCCTCCGTTTTTCCGAAAAGCTCAAGCCAAAAACCGATTTTGCCCGTTTTGTGCGCATTGACGGCAAGGCTCCTGAGGCGGTGAAGGTGAAGGGCAAGAAGCAGCTCTGCCTTGAAGGGGTCAGGCACGCATCGAGCTACAGCATCGATATCCGCGCCGGTCTGCCTTCGTCTATCGAAGGGGAAGTGCTGGCAAGGACCGTGACCATAAAAGCCTATGTGCGCGACCGGGCGGCGGCGGTACGCTTTACCGGCAACGGCTTTGTTTTGCCGCGCATCGGCAGCCACGGCATTCCGGTTGTCTCGGTCAATACCAGCGAGCTTGATATTCAGATCTACCGTGTTGACGAGCGCAATCTGACCGCCTTGCTCCAGAGGGGCAAATTCGGACGCCAGCTCTCCCCCTACAGGGCCGAGCGCATTGGCGAGAACAGCGGCGAGAAAATCTGGCAGGGCAAGCTGGAGGTCGAACTCAGACGCAATCTTGAAGTGACCACCAGTTTCCCCATTAGCGAGGCGTTGCCCGTCCGCAAGCCCGGCGTCTATGTCATGACCGCCAGACCGGCAGACAAGAAGCAGGAAGAGTGGGGGGCAAACGCCACCCAGTGGTTTGTTATCTCCGATATCGGCCTGACAAGTCTGGGCGGCGATGATGGGCTGCATGTCTTCACCCGCTCCTTGTCCACAGCGCAGCCCCTGAGTAATGTCAAAATCCGCCTGATGGCGCGCAACAATACGCTTCTGGCCAGCGCAAGCAGCGATGCGCAGGGCTATGCGCGTTTTGCGCCCGGATTTAGCCGAGGCAAGGGCGGCAACGCCCCGGCGCTGCTGATCGCCGAGGGCGATACAGGTGATACGGTTCTGATTGATCTGGAAAAACCGGCGTTTGATCTTTCCGATCGCGGCGTCACCGGGCGGCCTGCACCGGCACCCATGGACGCTTATCTTTATACCGAGCGCGGCATCTACCGTCCCGGCTCCACCGTGCATGCCATAACGCTGCTGCGCGATCAAAAGGCCAAAGCCATTTCCGGCGTGCCGTTGACCCTTATTGTCACCCGCCCGGACGGGGTGGAGCATCGCCGCTTCAAGGTGACGGATGCCGGGCTTGGCGGCTATGCCACCGATATCGCGCTGGTTTCCTCGGTCATGCGCGGAACATGGCGCCTTGCGGTTTATTCCAATCCGAAGGAAGACGCCCTGGCGGAAACCTCGATTCTGGTGGAGGATTTCGTTCCCGACCGGTTTGAGTTTGATCTGACCAGCAATGCCCCCTGGCTGCTGCCGGAGAGGGAAATCCCGCTGCATCTTTCCGGGCGCTTCTTGTATGGCGCGCCCGCCGCCGGTCTGCGCCTGACCGGGGATATCCGCATAAAATCAGTGCGCGATCTGCCCGGTTTCAAAGGCTACAGCTTTGGCCTTGCCGATGAAGAGCCGCAGGATTATGTCAGCACATTGGAGAATTTGCCGCGCACCGACGCCAAAGGCGCCGCCACCATCATGGTAAGGGCGCAAAACCTTCCCGTCACCACGGGGCCGCTGAAAGCTATAATCAATATCCGCATGATCGAAGCGGGCGGGCGTGCGGTTGAGCGCTCCTTAAGCCTTCCCGTGCGGCCGCAAAAGCCGATGATCGGCATCCGGCCCGTGTTCAAGGATGATTTGCTGGGCGAGGGCGAGACGGCGAAATTTGATGTCATCGCCGTTGGCGAGGGTGGCCGGGCGAGTTCTCTTCAGGGTCTGAATTGGGAACTGGTCAAGCTGGAGCGCTCGTTTCAATGGTACCGGAATGACGGCGCGTGGAGTTATGAGGCGGTTGAATACACCAAACGTATTGCCAATGGCGTTGTTGATATTGTGTCCGGGGCGAGTGCGCGCATTGAAGCGAAGGTCGGCGGGGGCGCGTACCGGCTGGAGATCAGCGGCACGGGGCCGGGCAATCCGGCTTCGAGCTATAAGTTTTCCGCCGGCTGGTATTCCGCCGATGCCGGGGCCGATACGCCTGATTTTCTCGAAATCGCGCTTGACAAAACCGCCTACCGTTCCGGCGATACCGCCAGGGTCACTATTTCACCGCGCTATGACGGCATGGCGCTGGTTACCGTCATGGGCGAGCGGCTGATCGCCATGAAGGCGGTGAAGGTTGCAAAAGGCGGCACCCGGGTTGATTTTCCCGTTGGCGAGGACTGGGGCGCGGGGGCCTATGTTACTGCAACTTTGTACCGGCCCATGGATGTCGCCGTCTCGCGCAATCCGGCGCGGGCGATCGGCCTGAAATGGCTTGAAGTTGATAATTCCGCCCGCACATTGGGCGTTAAATTTGATCTGCCTGAAAAGTTCCGCCCCGGCAAGCCGCTGGTGCTGCCGCTGAGCCTTTCGGGGCTGGGCGCGGATGAAGAGGCTTTTGTCACGGTTGCGGCGGTGGATGTGGGAATCCTCAATCTCACCCGGTTTGAACCGCCGGCGCCGGAGACATGGTATTTCGGCCAGCGCAAGCTGGGGATGGAAATCCGCGATCTTTATGGCCGCCTGATCAACGGTCTGCTGGGGGTGAGGGGTAAAATCCGCACCGGCAGCGGTGAGGATGACGGGGCCGAGATGTCCATGAAGGGCACGCCGCCAACACAAAAACCGCTCTCGCTTTTCTCCGGCATTGTCAAGGTGGGCCGTGACGGCAAGGCCAGCGTCACCTTCGATGTGCCGCAATTCAACGGCAGTTTGCGCCTGATGGCGGTGGCCTGGAGCGCGACAAAAATCGGCCATGAAGTGCAGGATCTGACCGTGCGTGATCCGGTGGTGATCACCTCCTCGCTGCCGCGCTTCATGGCGCCGGGCGATGCAAGCCGTCTGCTGCTCAATCTTGCCAACACCGATGGCCCGGCCGGTGTTTATACGCTTGAGATGACGATCCCGTCCTATCTGGCGCTGTATGAGCCCAAATCCGTCTGGAATGTCGAGCTGGGCAAGGGTGGTAAATCCAGCCTGTTTATTCCCTTCTACGCCAAACAGACCGGTGTGGGCAAAATCGCCCTGCGCCTTACTCATGCAAGCGGGCTCAAGATTACCCAGCAACTCACCCTTGCGGTGCGCCCGGCGCAGCCTGTGGCAACGCGGCGCAGTGTTCTGCCGCTGGCGGCAAGAGGCGGTGGCCGGGTTGTTCTGAACACGGATATGCTGGCCGGGCTGCGCCCCGAAACGGCGTCCTTGTCACTGAGCATCTCGCGGCTTGGCCAACTTGATCTTCCCGGGTTACTGGCCGGGCTGGAGCGCTATCCCTATGGTTGCTCGGAGCAGATTACCAGCCGCGCCCTGCCGCTGCTTTATCTGGGCGATATCGCCAAACGGGCCTCTTTGAAGGCGGGCGCGCCCGTCCGTCTGCGGGTTCAAAAGGCGATTGACCGGCTGATGACGCGCCAGTCCTATGGCGGCGGTTTTGGTCTGTGGCGGCCCGGTTCGGAGCAATTGTGGCTTTCGGCCTATGTCATGGATTTTATCAGCCGTGCCCGGGAGCAGAGCTACCCGGTTCCCATCGAGGCGTTTGAGCGCGGATTGAACAATCTGGAAAATGGCGTTTCCTATAACCAGAAAATCAAAAATGGCGGCCGGGATATTGCCTATGCGCTTTATGTGCTAGCCCGCAATGGCCGCGCCTCGCTGGGTGATTTACGCTATTTTGCCGATTCGCGGCTTGATGATTTCACCTCGCCCATGGCGCGGGCCCAGCTTGGCGCCGCCTTCACCTATTTTGGCGATAATCTGCGTGCGGCTTCCTTGCTGCGCGCCGCCATGGCGCTGTTGCCCTCGGCCAGGGCCGATCTTCTGCGTGAGGATTTTGGCTCGCGTCTGCGCGATGTTGCCGCCGTGATGGCGCTGAATGCGCAGATTGAGCCTGCGCCTCTGGCGCCGGGGCCGCTGGCGCAAATGCTCAGGGCCCGGCGCGAGGAGACCCCTGTGGCCAGTACCCAGGAAAAAGCCTGGCTGCTGCTGGCGGCGCATGGCCTTCTCAAAGCGGATCAGGGCGTAAATTTGAGGATAAACAGCGAGGCGGTGACGGGAAATCTGTTTGCCCGCTACAGCGCGGCCAAACTGGCTGCAAATCCGCTGGATATCATCAATGAAGGTCAGGAGCCGCTTGACGCCGTCATCACGGTGAGTGGGGTGCCGGAGCGGCCGCTTGCCGCCGGCGGCAATGGCCTGCGCATTGAGAAGCAATACTATAACCTCAAGGGTGAGAAAGTCGCCACCACCAGCGTGAAACAGACCCGGCGACTGATTGTGGTGCTTAAAATCCATGAGGAAAAACCGGCCCGCTCGCGGCTTTTGATCGTCGATCGGCTGCCTTCGGGATTTGAGATCGACAATCCGGCCATAATGACCAGCGCCGCGCTTAAAGGGTTCAGCTGGCTGCCCAAATCCGATGCAACGGCCCATAGCGAGTTTCGCGACGACCGCTTTGTCGCCGCGGTGGAACGCTCTTCGGGCGCCAAGCGTGATTTTACCCTCGCCTATATGGTGCGGGCGGTCTCGCCGGGCAGTTTTGTTTTGCCGCCGGCCTTTGTCGAGAATATGTACCGGCCCTATCTTAACGCCCGCAGCGCGACCGGGCGCATTGAGATCAAGGGAGAAAATCGCTGACCAGAAGCCGCATATCCGGGCAGGGGAGAAGATGGGCTTTTGGATTGCCGCTTCTCCTGCTGACGGGGATTGCCGCTCTTTGGGGACTGGACCGGACGTTTCCGCCGCCGCTTGCGGCGGCGCGCGAAGTCTCGGTGGTCGTGCTTGATCATGAGCAGCGTTTGCTGCGCCCGTTCACCATCCGCGCTGGTCGCTGGCGGCTGCCGGTTGATGTAAAAGATGTTGATCCGCGGTTTATCTCCATGCTGCTGGCCTATGAGGACCGGCGCTTTTACACCCATTTTGGTGTTGATCCGCTGGCTCTTTTGCGCGCGGCGGGGCAATGGCTTGGCAATGGGCGGATTATTTCGGGCGGTTCCACCTTGACCATGCAGCTTGCGCGGCTGATTGAGCCGGGCGGCGGGCGTTCGCTGATCGTCAAGGCGAGACAGATATTGCGCGCCTTGCAGATCGAGGCGCGGCTGGACAAGAATGAGATTCTGCGGCTTTACCTCACCCTTGCGCCCTATGGCGGCAATCTGGAGGGGGTGCGGGCGGCCTCGCTGGCCTATTTCGGCAAGGAACCGGCCCGGCTGGATGTGGCCGAGGCGGCGCTGCTCACCGCGCTGCCGCAATCGCCCGAAGCGCGGCGGCCGGATAAAAACCCCAAGGCGGCCCGGGCAGCGCGCGGGCGTGTATTAGCCCGCATGGCGGCGCTGGGGGTGATCCCGGCGCGTGATGCGCGAAGCGCAAAGGCAGCTTCCTTGCCGCGCCAAAGGCTCAATATGCCTTCGCTGGCGGCGCATCTGGCGCGAAGAATTAAGCGCGAGGCACCAAAGGCAAAGCGCCATGTGCTGAATATCGATGCCGCGCTGCAAGCGGCGCTGGAGCGCATTGCCCAGCGGTGGGCGCGGCAGTTGGGGCCGCGCATTTCGGCGGCGATACTGGTGGCGGAACACGCCAGCGGCAGGGTTCTGGCTCGGATCGGCGCGGCGGATTTCAGCGATCCCGAACGCGCCGGATATGTTGATATGACCCGGGCCATGCGCTCGCCCGGATCGGCGCTCAAACCGCTGATCTACGGCATGGGCTTTGAGGCGGGGCTGGCGCATCCCGAAACGCTTATCGATGACGCGCCGCTTGATTTTGGCGGTTACGCACCGCGGAATTTCGATCTGACCTATCACGGGCCTTTGAGTGTGCGCAAGGCGCTGGAGCGCTCGCTCAATGTTCCGGCGGTTTCCATGCTGGATGCGGTGGGACCGGCGCGCTTTCTGGCGAGGTTTGATCAGGCGCGGATCAAGATTGCCCTGCCGCGGGACAAGGCCCCGTCTGTGGCGATTGCGCTGGGCGGGCTTGGTATTTCGCTTGAAGGGCTGGTGCAAATTTACGGCGCGCTGGCGCGCGGTGGCCGTGCCCTTGCGCTGCAGGATCAGGCACTGGAAAATACCGCCCGGCGCAAATCCGGCGAGGGGCGGTTGCTGGAGAAGCTGGCGAGCTGGTATGTGAGCGATATTCTGTCCGGCACGGCGCCGCCGCATCATGCTTTAAAAGGCAAGCTTGCCTACAAGACCGGCACTTCATATGGCTACCGCGACGCCTGGTCGGTGGGCTATGACGGGCGCTATGTGATCGGTGTCTGGGTGGGGCGGCCCGACGGCGCCCCGGTGCCCGGCCTCACCGGGCGCAAGGCCGCCGCGCCGATTTTGTTTGAAAGTTTCGCGCGCCTTGCCGGGAGCTCCTATGCGCCACTGCCTATAGCGCCCGAAGGGGCACTCATTACGGCGAATGCGCAATTGCCGCCCACCTTGCGGCGCTTTCGCCATGGCCGTCATACGGAACCGGCGTTGTTAAAAACAGCCAGCCGCCAGCTTGATATTGTTTACCCGCCCGACCGGGCCCGTGTTGATCTGGGCCTGGCGACGCCGGAGAACAGCGTACCTCTGATTTTAAAAATAAACGGCGGCACCCCGCCCTATAGCTGGTTCGCCAATGGCATTTTCATCGCAAGGGTGGCGCATCGGCGGGTGCTGAACTGGTGGCACGACAGCCGGGGGTTTTCTTCTCTCACTGTTACCGATGCGAAGGGGAATTCCGATACGGTTTCGTTGCTGCTGGAATAGGAGCGGCAGGAACTGCCTGCTTTTCATCCCTGACGGCGTTTTTTGCGTTTGATGAGATAGGAAATCACGATCGGGGCCATGATCACAATGATAATCAGGCGCAGGCCGTGATGGGTGGAGACAAAGGAGGGGTCGATATTCATCGACAATGCAGTGAGCGCCATTTCGGCGAAGCCGCCCGGCGCAAGGGCAAGCACAAGGGCGTCAAAGGGCAGGCCGGTTGACGCGGCAAGCAGGGCGGCGATGAGCAGGGTGATGCTCATCATCATGATCGCCAGCCCGAAGGCCAGGGCTATCAGGCGCGCCAGTTCAATAACGGACACGCCGCAAAACCGCGCCCCGATCGCGCTGCCCATGGCGATCTGCACCAGGACTGCAATGACGGGCGGCGGCGCCGAGGCGGCAAAACCGGCTAGGTGAATCCCGGCGCTCACCAGCAGCGGCCCGGTGAGAAAATGCGCCGGCAGGCGCACAAGATGGCCCAGTATGACCCCGGACAGGCCAGCCCCTGCAAGGAGCACGATATCGGCGGGCGACCATAAGTCGCGCCCGGTTGCGGCGGCCGGATTTGCGCTGCCGTGCCAGTATATCAAAAGCGGCGGGATCATCATCAGAACCGATGCCACGCGCACCGTATGGGTCAGGGTCAGCGAGGCAATATCGGCGCCGTTTTCCTCACCGACGATGATCATCTGCGACAGCCCGCCGGGCAGGGCAGAGAAAATGGCGGTGATCCGGTCCATCTTGATGAATGCGCGGCAATAGAAAAACGCCGCCAGGGTGACGATGACAAGATAGACCGCGACCCCGATCAGGCTGGGAACCCACTCGCCGGCGCGGGTGAGGATATCAGGGGTAAAGCTTGCGCCCAGCATGAGGCCCAGAATAACAAGCAGGCCAGAGCGCAGCAGGTTGGAAATGCCCACCGGCGCACCGGCAAGAGAGGCAGTCATCGAGGCACACAGCGCGCCGAGAAGCCAGGGCAGAGGCAGGGAAAGTGTGTAAAACAGCGCCCCGCCAAGCCCGCCAATGGCAAAGCTCAGCGCGGCGCGGGCCATATCGCGCCGGTAAGCGCCGCCAAGGCCCGCAAGCCTCACCCGCCTTCACCTTGTCCCTCGCGCCGGCGGGCAAGAAAGATCTGAACCCTTGGCGCCAGCAGGGGCACCAGCAAGGTGCCGGCGGCGATGAGCAGGATGGTCACCGTCAGGCCGCGCTCCCACAGGAAGGACCAGGAATCATCATTGATCAGCAGCGCCCGGCGCAGATTGTCCTCCATCATCTTGCCCAGAATAAAACCCAGGATCATCGGCGCCATGGGGAAGTCGAGAAAACGGAACAAGACCGCCACCACGCCGAAGAGAACCATGAGATGAATATCAAAGGTGTTGAAGGAGACGAAATACACCCCGATGAGGGAGAAAAAGACGATCAGGGGAAGCAGGAAACGGGCCGGGATGGTGAGCACCTTGGCGATATAGGGGATCAGCGGCAGGTTGAGAACCAGCAAGATGATATTGCCGAGCCACATGGAGACGATTACCGACCAGAAAATTTCCGGCTGATCGATATAGAGCCGCGGTCCGGGCTGAATACCGTAACCGATCAGGGCGCCGAGCATGATGGCGGTGGTGCCCGAACCGGGGATGCCAAGGGTCAGCAGTGGCACGAAGGAGCCGGTGGCCGAGGCGTTATTGGCGGTCTCGGGCGCGGCGATGCCGCGCACCGAGCCCTTGCCGAACTCGCCGCCTTTTTTGGGCCCCGCCAGGCGCTGTTCCATGCCATAGGCGAGAAACGAGCCGATGGTTGCGCCCGCGCCGGGCAGCACGCCGATGATAAAGCCGAGGATCGACGAGCGCCCGATCACGGGGGCCATGTCTTTGACTTCGTCTTTGGAAAGCTTCATGGAGCCGAGATTTTCATGCGCCTCGCGCTCGCGTTCACGATCCTTGCCGGTCAGGGGTTTCAAGATTGCCATCAGGGCCTCGGACAGGGCGAAGGTGGCCATCACCAGCATCAGGAACGAGATGCCGTCGAGCAGATCGATCTGGCCGAAGGTAAAGCGCTGCACCCCTTGCGTCTGGTCGGTGCCCACGGTTGAAAGCATCAGGCCGATGACGGTCATCAGCAGCGCCTTGATCACCTTGCCCTTGCCGGAAAAGGCGGCAACGGCGGTAAGACCCAGTACCATGAGGGCGAAATAATCGGTGGAATGGAAGGACAGCGAGACTTTTGCCAGATAAGGCGCGGCGACAAGTAGCAGGATCGCGCCGATCACGCCGCCGGAAAAGGACGAATAGGCGGCAATGGCAAGCGCCTTTCCGGCCATGCCCTTTTTGGCCATGGGATAGCCGTCAAAGGAGGTGGCTACCGTGCTGGCGACGCCGGGGGCGTTGATGAGGATGGAAGATGTGGAGCCGCCGAAGATGGCGCCGTAATACACCGCCGCCATCAGGATAATGCCCGCCGAGGGGTCAAGCGAGGCGGCGATGGGGATCATCAGGGCGATGGCCGACATGGGTCCAAGACCGGGCAGCATGCCGATGAAGGTGCCGGTAAGGCAGCCGGTGACCACCATCATCAGGTTAAAAGGCGTCATCGCCGTGGCCAGACCGATGAAAATACCTTCAAGCATCGGCGTTACTCCGTAAAATATTCGGGCAGGGGTTCGATGAACACATCAAGCCCCTTGGTCATCATGATCCAGAAAACCACCACCAGGGGAATGGCGATCACGGCCATTTTCCATACCTTGCGCTCGCCCAGAAGGAAAAACCCGAGCATTAAAAACCCGGATGTGGAAAGAAGAAACCCGAGCGATCTTATGGTCAGGCCATAGGCCACCATAAGCAGGATAAACAACGAGGCCGTGATCCAGCTATAGCCCGACAAATCGAGTTTTTCGCGCGAGCCGGGAAAAATGATCAGCGCCAGCGACAGGCCAATGCCCATCACGGCGAGAGCCTCGGGCAGGGTGCGGGCGTGAAACGCCATGGTTTCCTGAAACGGCAGCAGCACGATCTCGCGGCTTGCCAGAGCATAACCGATACAGAAGATAAGAAGAAGCACTCCGCCGATGCGATCCTTGACAAACATTGTCTTTCTCAAATCCGCTTGAAACGCCGGGACCAGAGCCGGGAAAGCCCTGATCCCGTTTGAGGTTTACTTCAGGAAGCCGAGTTCTTTCATCAGGCCGCCGATGACCTTTTCCTGCTCTTCGAGGAAGGCGACGAATTTGTCACCGGGGTTGAAGATATTGACCCAGCCATTGCGCGCCCGCACTTTTTCCCATTCCGGGGTTTTGTACATTTTGGTGAAGGCGGCGATATAGGCGTTCTTCTTGGCGTCAGAGAGGCCGGGGGGGCCGAAGAAACCGCGCCAGTTGACGAATTGGGCGCCCCTGGAGCCCGATTCCTCACAGGTCGGCACATCCTTGGCCTCGGCCAGGCGTTTGGCGGCGGTGACGCACAAGATGCGCACCTGGCCCTGTTTGGCCATTTCAATTGCCTCGCCAAAGCCGGTTGAAAGCGCCTTGATTTCGCCCGACAGCAGACCGGCCATGGCTTTGCCGCCGGCGTCATAGGGGATATACTTGACCTGCATCGGATTGGCGCCCACGCCCTTCATCACCATGGCGGCCACCAGATGGTCCATGCCGCCGGCAACGGAGCCGCCGCCGATCGAGACTTTTTTCGGATTGGCCTTATAGGCTGCGGCCAGATCGCCGAAGGTTTTGAGCGTCGAGCTGGTATTGACCACAAAGGCGGCGTAATCGCCAATGGTTCCGGCGACCGGGGTCAGATCGCGGAAAGATTGCGGAAACACCTTTTGCAGCGAGCGGATGACGATGGGGGTGGAGTTCACCATCAAGGTATTGCCGCGCTTGGCCGCGGTTTCGATCATATAGGCGATGGCCTTGCCGCCGCCACCGCCGGACATGTTCTCATAGGTTGCCGAGCCGACAATCCCGGCCTTGGTCAGCGCCTCACCGGTGCCGCGCGCGGTGCCGTCCCAGCCGCCGCCGGCGCCGCCGGGGATAAGGAAATGAATTTTGTCGATATCCGCCGCCTGAACCGGCGCGGCAAAGGCCAGAGCCATGACGCCGATGGCGCAGATCAGGCCTGTCAGGGTTTTCTTGAGCTGCATGGTTTTAAAACCTCCCGTGTTTTAAGATAATCACACTGCCGGTTATGCCGCCTGTTTGCTGCGGGGCTCTCCGGCCCATGCAAGAAGCCTTAAGGGGGCGAGCTTTCGTGAACCTTTCATATCGGGACGGGTTGGGGTTATGATCGGCGCCGGTTAAAGGGTTTTACGCGAAGGAGGCCGGATTGAGAGTTCTTCTTGTCGAGGATGACGCCATTTTGGCCGATGGGCTGGTGCGATCTTTGAAGCAGGCCGGTTATGCCGTTGACTGGAGCGATGACGGGGACGAGGCGGAGACGATCCTGCGGGTTCAGGATTACGATCTGCTGGTGCTGGACCTGACATTGCCGGGAATGGGTGGTCTTGACCTGCTTGAAGCTGTGCGTACAAACCACAAAAGCGTACCGGTTTTGATCATCACGGCGCGCTCGGAAGTCGATGACCGGATCCGGGGGCTTGATCTGGGAGCGGATGATTATCTTACCAAACCCTTTGAGCTTGGCGAATTTGATGCCAGGGTGCGGGCGCTGCTCCGGCGCAGCGCCGGGCGCGGGCTGAACCAGCTGGTTTGCGGCGCGCTTTCGCTTGATCTGGCCGCAAGGCAGGCGTTCTTGAACGCCGAACCGATGAATTTGCCCAACCGCGAATATCATGTACTGGAAGCGCTGGCAGTGCGTCAGGGGCATATCCTGAGCAAGGCGCAGATTATCGACCGGATTCTTGATTTTGACGAGGAGTTGAACCCGTCGGCGATCGAGATCTATATTCACCGCCTGCGCAAACGGCTTGAGGGCGAGGGCATCATCATCAGGACCGTGCGCGGGGTGGGATATATGCTGGTATGAAGGCGCAGGCCAATTATACCTGGTCAATCCGCCAGCGCGTATTGGCGTGGTTGATCGCGGTGATGGGGCTGGTATTTATCGCCAATCTGGCCAGCAGCTATTTTGCTACAAGGCAGGCGGCGGACAGCGCCTTTGACAGCCTGCTTCTGGCTTCGGCCTCCGCCATAGCCGAGCGCACCATGGTGCGAAACAACAGCATCTATACCGATATTCCCTATGCGGCGCTCAATATGCTGGCTTCCACGGCGCAGGATCAGGTGTTTTACGCCATCTCGGCCCCGGACGGCACTCTTGTCACCGGTTATGGGCAACTGACAAAGATTGCCGCGCCGGGTAATCCGGCCAGGGGTCTGGCGCCGCGCTTTTTCAATGCCGAGTTCAAGGGTGTGCTGATCCGCATGGTGGAATTGCATGCGTTCGTCACCGGAGGAAATCTTTCGGGTTATGTCACCGTGCGGGTGGCCCAGAGCCGGGGCGAACGCGATGCGGTGGTGTTCTCCTTGCTCAGGCAGAATGCTTTGTGGATGCTGGTTTTCATCACTGCCGTTGGCATTGCCGCCTGGATGGGGATCAGCTACGGGCTGCGGCCGCTGGACAAGTTGCGCGCCGCGATTGGCCGTCGCTCGCCCGAAGATGTCCGCCCCTTGCGGCACAAGGTGCCCGAGGAGTTCAGCCCCATGGTGGAGGCGCTCAACTCCATGCTGGCAAGGCTGGATGAGGGCATGTCCTCCATGCGCCGGTTTATATCCGATGCCTCGCATCAGCTTAAAACGCCGCTGGCCTCGCTTCAGGCCCAGACCGAGCTTGCCTTGCGCGAAAGGGATGATGCGGCCATGCGGGCGGCTTTGAAGAAAGTCAATCAGGGCATTAACCGCACCAGCCGTCTGGCGCAGCAGCTTCTCAGCCATGCAAGGGCGACCCATCCGGCCGGGGCCCTGGCCAAATTTGATCTGGCGGCGCTGGCGCGCGAGGTTATCGGCATTGTCCATGCACGGGCGGTGGAGAGGAATATTGACCTTGGCTATGAGGGGGCCGAAAGCTGCCCTCTTTTCGGCGATCGGACACTGCTTGGCGAAATGCTGCTCAATCTGCTGGATAATGCGCTCAAATACACCCCCTCCGGCGCGGTTATCACCGTCTTTATTGCGAAACATGAAAATTCTGTCCGGCTGGTGGTGGAAGATAACGGCCCCGGCATTCCGGAGCGTTTCCGGGTGAGTGTGTTTGACCGTTTTAGCCGTCTTCCGGGCAGCCGCGCCGACGGGTGCGGGCTGGGGCTTTCGATCGTGCGGGAAATTGTTTTGCGCCACAAGGGCGAGGTCGGGCTGGCGCGCGGCGCCCAGGGGGGGCTCAAAGTGATCATTGATCTGCCGAAGCTGGCAAAAACAGGAGATTTAAGGCAATGATCCGCTCATTAATGTTGTTTTGCGCCTTTGCCCTGGCATTTTTGACGCCGCGCTCCGGCCATGGTGAAGAATTTGATTATCCGGCCACCGGGGCAACAACCGCGGCGCTGGTGATTTACAGCTCTGCGGATATCGAACGCTTTGATCCGCTGATCCGGGCCTTCCAGACGATATATCCGGGCATTGATATCAAATATCATCTGCTTGACACCGTCGATATCTTTGCCCGCGCCATAAAGGAAGCGGATGCCGGGGCGGACAGCGCCGATTTGCTGATTTCCTCGGCGATGGATTTGCAGATCAAGCTCGTCAATGACGGTTACGCCGCCGCCTATTCCTCACGCGAGACCCGGGCGCTGCCGCGCTGGGCAAGGTGGCGCAATGAGGCTTTCGGATTTACCTTTGAACCGGCGGTTATCCTCTATAACCGCAAACTGGCACCGGAGCTCGGACAGGTCAAAACCCGGTTTGATCTGGCCAATCTGATCGGCCGCGAGGAGGTGCGTTTTCGCGGCAAGGTGATCACCTATAACCCTGAACGCAGCGGGCTGGGCTATCTGTTCGGCACCCAGGATGCCATTCAGTCAGAAGATTTCTGGTATCTGGCCCGCTCCATAGGCGACAGCAAACCGCAACTTTCCAATTCTTCCGGCGATATGATCCGCAAGGTTGCCAGGGGCGAGTCGCTCATCGCCTATAATGTGCTGGGCTCTTATGCCCTGGCCGAGATGCGGGCGCGGCCCGAGCTCGGCATGATTATCCCGGGGGATTACTGCCTTGCCATGCAGCGGATCGCCATTATTACCAAAGCGGCGAAAAATCCCGGTGCGGCGCGTAAATTTGTCGATTTCCTGCTCTCGCTCAAGGGGCAGAAGATCATCGCCGGAGCGGCCTCGCTTTACTCCCTGCACCCTGATGTGCAGGGCCGGGCCACCATCTCCGGCCTGCGCGCTGCGGCGCAGGGCCCGGTTATCCCCATCCGGCTGGGGCCGGGGCTGCTGGTTTATCTTGACCGGCTGAAAAGGGCGGATTTCCTGCGGCGCTGGCACAGCGCCATGAACCGGCGATAGGCTCATACCGCCCCTTCCTCAAAAAGCGCCGCGATCTCTTGCGGCGTATAGCCAAGCCCGCTCAGGATTTTCCGCGTATGGGCGCCCAGTTGTGGCGGCGGCGTCGCGGCGCGGGGCGAGCGCCCGTCAATTTTAAAACCCGGAGCGGCGATACGGATATCCTGCTGCAAACCGGGGACATTGTCGAAATTTTCAATCAGGCCCCGCCGGGCGATTTGTGGCTGGGCCAGCGCCTCGGGGAGGCTCAGAACCTCGCCGGAGGGAATGCCCGCCGCCTGAAGCAGGGCGCACCAGCGGGCGGCAGGTTTTGCCGCCAGCACGTTTTCAAGTTCGGCGTTGAGTCCCTTGCGGTTTTCAAGCCGCGCCTGCCTTGTGGCAAAACGCGGGTCGGTTATGAGGCGGTCAAGTTTTACGATCCGGCACAGCTCTTCAAATTGCTGCTGCTTGTTGGCGGCAATATTGATCAGGCCGTCGCCGGTTTTGAAGGTGCCCGACGGGCTGGCGGTGAAATTGTCATTGCCCATGGGGGCCGGGATTTTGCCGGCAATAAGGAAGTTTGACACCACCCAGCCCATGGTCGAAAGCGCCGATTCAAGCAAGGAGATATCAAGAAAACAGGGGCCTTTGCGTTCGGGAACAGCAAGCTGCGCCGTGATGGCGAAAGCGGCTGTCATGCCGCCGATGGTATCGGCCACCGGGTAGCCGGCCCGCAGCGGGGCGGAGTTGGCATCGCCGGTGATGCTCATAATGCCGGACATGCCCTGAATGATCTGGTCATAGGCGGGCAGATTGCGCAAGGGGCCGTCCTGGCCGAAGCCGGATATGGCGCAATAGATCAGTTTCGGGTTTTCACCAATCAGGGTTTTGTAACCCACCCCCAGACGCTCCATGACGCCGGGGCGGAAATTTTCCACCAGCACATCGGCGCGGCGCACCAGTTTTTTAAGCACCTGTTTGCCGCTCTTCGTTTTCAGATTGATGGTAATTGACCTCTTGCCGGCGTTCTGGGCCAGAAAGGATACCCCCATATTGACTTCGTTCAGCCCGGGGCTTGCGCCGAGCTTGCGAGCAAGATCGCCGGAGCCTGGTACCTCGACCTTGATAACATCGGCCCCCATATGGGCCAGTTGATGACAGCAGAAAGGGCCGGCGAGAACATTGGTCAGATCGAGAATTTTTACACCGGCAAGGGGGGTTTGCGCCATTTGGTTTCAGGCTCCACAAATGTTTCACGGAATAACAGCGATGCGGCTGCCAAAGCGGCGGCGGAATGGCGGGAACCTACACGCCATGGCTTTCACCAGCCTTTCAATAAAACTGGCCGTCAGGGCTCAAATAGCACTTGACTGTTAGTTAGCAAGTGATAACTAACCAGGAGGAGTAGGATGCAAAAGGAACGATGCGAATGTGTAAATTCTGTTGGGGGCTGAGTGTGGTGCTCATCGCGGTGGTCGCCGGGATGGGGTATATGTTTATGTTCAGGGGCAATGTGACGCCGGGCAATGATGGCCGCACGGCAATTATCCTCAGCGCCGGTGAGCGCGATCTGGTGCTTGGCGAAATGCGCAGCTTTCTTGAGACGGTACAGCTCATCACGGCAGCGATCGGCGAAAAGGACATGAA
The DNA here is from genome assembly GCA_024275895.1 of Alphaproteobacteria bacterium. GTDB lineage: Bacteria > Pseudomonadota > Alphaproteobacteria > Rhizobiales > BM303 > BM303. Next base: position 24,807 of record JAJRYE010000093.1, read on the forward strand.
AACGATTGCCGAGGCTACCCGCAAGGTGGGGATGGCGAATGCACGGCAGGTTCCGGTATCGCTGATGAGCAAGCTTCCCATGGAGTTCAAGACAATGGGGATGGCGACCCACAAGGCCTTTGACGCTCTTGGCATGGAAGCGCAGGATATGGGCGATCCGCAAAAAATTCTGCAAAGCCTGAGTGATATGCTGCTGACATGCACCACCTGCCATTCCGGCTACCGGCTTGTGGCGGAAAAATCGGGGGGCAAGTAGATGATGGGACATATGCCGGACAAAAGGCCGCTATGGGCGAGTATTGCCGCCGTTGTTGCGGTGGTTTTTGGTGCCATGACGCTCTATTCGGGCGGCTCGGTGCTTTTTGTCGACGGTGAGGCGCGCGCGGCGGCGGGGAATTATGTGCCCTTTGTGCTGTGGTTTAATTTCATCGCCGGGTTTGCCTATATCCTCACCGGTATCGGCCTGTTTTTATGGCGTCTCTGGGGTCTGCTTCTAGCAGTGAGCCTGGCTGCGGTGACGCTTCTGGTCTTTGCCGCGTTCGGCCTTCATATCATGATCGGCGGCGCTTATGAGACGCGCACGCTTGGCGCCATGACCCTGCGCAGCGTCGTTTGGCTGGTTATCGCCGGTTTTGCAGCCAATACGTGGAAAAACATGCAGAAAAACGGATGAACACCCGCCGGCGCAAATCAGCTGAAGAACGCAAGGCCCAGATCATCGAGGCGGCGCTTGAGTTGACGGCGCGAACCGGCCCCGGCCGGGTGACGACCGAGGCGCTGGCGAGGGAGGTGGGGATCACCCAGCCGGGAATTTTCCGCCATTTTCCCAAAAAGGGCGATATCTGGGAGGCGGTGGCGCAGCGTATCGGCGAACTGCTGCAAGAAAGTCAGGCCCCGGTACAAAAGACGGGCCGGGGTGCCGCTGATCCGCTGGGCGCCTTTGTGGCGGCGCATCTGGCCTTTTTGCAATCAACACCGGCAATCCCCGCCATTTTGTTTTCCCGCGAGCTGCATGGGGAAAATGAACATCTGCGGCTTTTTTTCGCCGGGCTGATCAAAAACGGCCATGGTTTTCTCACCCGGCTCATCGCCGCAGAGGTAGAGGCAGGACGTTTTGACAAATCCGTTGTGCCTTCAGATGCGGCCTGGCTTGTTCTGGCGCTTGTTCAGGGGCTGGCCATGCGCTGGTCGATT
>JAJRYE010000094.1 GCA_024275895.1 Alphaproteobacteria bacterium
GGCCGCTTTTAGGGCCGGGCTCACACCGGGAGTGGAAACGAACAGAGTTAGTGAATTGAATGGAGGCATGTCATGAATACGATAATGGCACCAAATACGAATGGCGTTAACCTGGTCAAAAAGGCATCAATAGCCCGCGCAGCCGCGGCACTACTGGTCGTCGGCATGTTGGCCGCACCGGCCCAGGCGGCGGAAGCGGAATATGAGACCGAAGCAGATCTGTTTGAATTGTCCCTGAACAAGGTGACAAGTCTTGGTCTCTATCTTACTTCGACCGAAGCCTACCGCCACAAAACCGAAAACCCGAAAATTCTGTTTCTCGACGTCCGCACCCGTGCCGAGGTGAATTTCCTTGGCATGCCGGATGTCGCCGATGCGAATATTCCGGTCAAACCCCTGACCCGTTTTCTCGCCAATAGCGGCAAAGCCTATCAGCGCGTGAACAATCTCGATTTTGTACCCGCCGTGGCGGACATGATCGCACGCAAGGGGCTCGAACCAGATCCGGTTATATTCATCATGTGCAGGAACGGCAAAGGCAGCGCCATCGCGACAAACCTGCTGGCAGCACATGGTTATACCAAAGTCTATTCGGTCATTGACGGCTATGAGGGCGACATGGACGCCCAGGGTAAGCGCACGGTCAATGGCTGGCGCAATGAAGGCCTGCCATGGTCTTATGGCATCGGCAAGGACCGGGCCTATAGCTACAAAAGAAAACTGACCCCGGTAAACGCCAGCTTCTAGACTCTTTCACCTTTATATGAAAACAGGATCTCCCCCACCCTGGTTGCCCATGTCAACAATTGCATCGGGTGGCCAGGGTGGGGGAGATCGTGGCCGGGTCAGCGAAAAAACTAGAGCGATTCAGTCTAAACATGAATAGCTCTAGGTCATGGTCAAGCGCGGTCATCCAATAGTCCGGCCACCGAGATGACAAGGTCGTCCTCGGTGGTCGAGACATGAGCGCGGATATTATAAACCTCGGCCAGATTTTTCTCGGTCAGAACCTCACCGGGCGTCCCCTGCATAACCAGGCGGCCACCATCGACCAAAAGCAACCGGTCGCACCAGCGCGCCGCAAGCCCGAGATCGTGCAGCGAAGCCAGCACCGCCCCGCCGGATTTGGCATGTCTGCTAAAACACCGCATCAGAGAAATCTGGTGCGCCGGATCAAGCCCCGCCGTCGGCTCATCCGCGAGCATAACCCGCGCATCCTGCGCCAAAGCGCGCGCGACATGAACCCGGGCCTGTTCACCACCCGACAGCATCGACACAGGCCGGTCGGCATATGTACCGAGATCCATCAGCTCGACCGCACAATCCACAGCCCTGTGATCGCGCCCGTCGAGGCCACCAAAACGCCGCATATAGGGCAAGCGCCCAAGCTCGATCAATGTGCGCACCGAAACATCCCAATGAGCGCGTCTTTGTTGCGGCAGATAGGCAATGTTTTGCGCCATTCGGCGTTGATCCAGAGAGGCAATATTGGTGCCATCAAGAAGAACACCGCCGCGATCGGGTCGGGTAATTCCAGCCAGCAATTTCAACATGGTCGATTTGCCCGCACCATTCGGTCCGATCAGACCGACAAATTCACCGCCGTTCAAGCGAAAGGAAACATCCTTGAGCGCAAATCCCCGGCCATAGGAAAACCCGAGCTCCTTTGCTTCAAGCAGCTGTGCTTCAAGCACTTGTGCTTTCTCAACCTGTACATCGCCGGTCATGTGATTAGCTCCCGCCGGGTTTTCAGCACCAGATAGAAGAAAAATGGCGCCCCGATAAGTGCCGTCACCACACCAAGCTTGATGTCATATTCCGGTTGCAGGAAGCGGACGAATATATCGGAGGCGAGAACCAGCGCCGCCCCCCCAAGCATCGACACACCGAGCAGGCGGCCGGGGCGATGGGCGACAAACGGGCGCAAAAGATGCGGCACCACCAGCCCGACAAATCCAATAGCGCCGGTAATCGCCGTTGCCGCCCCGACGCTAAGCGCGACGCCGGCAATGATCAGATAGCGCAGGCGATCAAGCCCGATGCCGAGATTCTCCGCCCCCTCCTCACCGAGTGTCAGCGCATCGAGTCCGCGCCCGGTCATAAGCAGCAGACCAAGTCCTGACAGAATGAGCGGCCCCGACAACACAACATGGTCGAAACTGCGGTCCTGCAATGAGCCAAGCAGCCAGAAAACGATTTCCGTCAGAGCAAACGGGTTTTTCGACAGGCTGAGAACCAGCGACATCAGCGCGCCCGCAAGGCTGGTCACCGCAACACCTGCGAGGATCAGTGTTAACGGGCTACCGCGAAATCCGGCCAGCCCCAATATAAGCATTACCGCCAAAAATGAACCAACCAGTCCAAGGACCGGCAAGGCAAAGAACGAGGTTGCCGCCAGCCCGGTGTGAATGGCAATGACACCACCAAGGGCCGCCCCGGAGGTGACCCCGATAATCCCCGGTTCCGCCAGCGGGTTGCGTAGGTATCCTTGCAGCACGGCTCCCGACAGCCCGAGTGCTGCACCGACCAGCACCCCCATCAACATCCGCGGCATCCGGATCTGCCAGATGATAATCGCCGCAGGATCATCAACAGACAAAACCCCGGTCAAGGCCTTGAAGCCCTGGCTCAGGCTCAACCCCGCCGGACCGACAAACAGCGATGTCGCAGCCAGAAGCAATGTCAGGACCGCCAGCCCGGCAAACACCGAGGCGTAGTTTAAACCACGGCTGAATGATCCCGCATATGCGCCCGAAGAATTGTTGTATGTACTCATGGCCGGTGGATCTTTTTGGAGGAATTTTCCCACGCAGCAATCAACCGTTCGGCGGCATCGAGAACAGTCGGCGTACCGCATATCCAGAGGCGCTCGGGCATCGCAACCCAGGCGTGGTTCTTGAGAAATTTTCCAAGGGCCGGATGGCGAAGATTGTCCGCCAGAACCGTTGGGTAGTTTTCCGGCCTATGTCCGAGCACAATCATGTCCGGCGCCACCATCAAAAGTCGCTCCAGCGTAAGCGTGCCCCGTGGTGACAGCTTTACCAGATCGGCGATATTGCGGTAGCCGGAAAATTTCATCACCGCGCTTTCAATCGAGCCCGAGATTTGCGCGACGCTGTTGGTATAATAGACGGCAGCGCGCGGGCGCGGACCTGACACGCGCAATTTAAGCAAAGCCAATCGCTGGTCGAAAGCGCGGATAAGAGCCGCGCCGCGTCCGGGCTCGCCAACAGCATCCGCAATCAGCTTTATGTTCGACCTGACTTGGGAAAAACTGGTCGCAATCGGCATGATCATCACCCGTTTGCCAAGCCCGCGCACCATCGCCACACTGGTCTTGGTGGAATAGGGCCCGGCAATCACCAGATCCGGCCTGAGCGCGACAAGCTCTTCAGCACTTCCCCTGACAGTGCGGCTGTTTTTCACCTGCCCGGCAATCATTGAATATTGCGGATTGGTCGCGAGATGTGAATATGCCACGATGCGCGCCCCCACGCCCAGCTGGTACAGCAATTGATCCGAACACAAATTAAGAGAGATAATCCGCTGCGGCTTCTGAGCGGCGAAAAGGCCGGACGGATATCCAAAGACGATCAGCGCGCCGACAATCAGCGCCGATAGCGCATTAAATTTATCCGGAAATCTCGCCATTGAGAAAAATTCCAATCTTGATCCCGGACCGGCGCATCATTGCCGGCCCGGTTTATTTCCGTAATTACTCGACCGGACCATCGGCGGTAAACTTAACTTTGATACCGGCATAGGCAGAAACGCCGGCGGTCGAAAAGCCGAATATCTCCTGATAGTTCTGATCGAGCAGATTTTCCACCCGGCCAAAAAACTCAACGCCTTTCTGCACCTCATAAGAACCTGCCAGGGAGACCAGCCAGTAATCGTCGAGTGTCACCCGTTCCACCGCAAAAAACGGCAGTCGGAAAGCAATGTCCGCAGCCTGACCGTTGTAAACGGCAGCGGCGTGGAGCTTACCGCGTCCCTCGCCAAAGACATAGTTGAGATCAACCCGTCCGGTATTTTTCGCCCGGCGGATTTCCGGCAGGCCATCGGGATCGGTCGCATCAAGCCATGTATAGGCCCCGCGCAGGCTGAGATCCGGCGAGAGCTGCATCCGGGCCGACAACTCCACACCCCTGCGCTCGCTGGTTCCTGGCAGATTGACCGCAGTCGAGGTAAAGTTTGGCAGAAATCGGGTCGCAATCTTGTTGCTCAGATCGGCCTCAAAATAGGTGACATCAAAGACGTATTTTCCAGCCAAAAATTTGAACGCCACGCCCGCGTCCCAGCCAAGCGATTCCTCCGGTTTGAGATCGGGATTGGGCGTAAAGATGCTCTGGATAAAGCCAAACTGCTCAAACAGGGTCGGATTTTTGACCGCTGTTCCCGCACTACCGTGCAGACGGATACCGATCTGGCTGATTTCGAC
>JAJRYE010000095.1 GCA_024275895.1 Alphaproteobacteria bacterium
GCCGCTTGATGCGGCGCGGGCGGCAACCGTGCAACCGCTTGGCGTCATTCCCGGCTCGGCGCTCAATCTTGAGCTTAATCCCGATAGTGCGCTGATCGCGCCTGAACCCCGGAAGAGCCCGCAGGAAAGCTATGATCTTGCCTATGGCCTGATCCTGCGGCGAGACTACGCGGGGGCGCAAAAGGCGTTCCGGGAATTTCTCGATATTTACGGCGACACTTCACTGGCGGGCAATGCCCAGTACTGGCTCGGAGAGAGCTATTATGCCCGCCGGCAATACCGCCAGGCCGCCGACGCCTTTTTGGCCGGATACACCAAATATGCCAAATCCGGCAAGGCGCCGGGGAGCCTGCTGAAGCTGGGCATGACCTTGTTCAAGCTCAGGCAAAAAGAAGCCGGCTGCGCTTCACTGGCAGAATTGTCGCGCAAGTTTCCCAGGGCGCCAAAAGCGCTCAAGAAGCGCGCCGTCCGGGAGCGGCTCCGTGCCGGATGCTAGGGTCTTTTACGTTTAAATGGCACCGGGCCGCTGCCGTTAAGATCAAAAGATGAAGCACTCTGGGCAAAGCGTTGCTGATCCTGTTACGGCCGATGAGGCCGAGGCGCTTTTTGCACCCCTGAAATCTTTCCGGCATCTTGCCGTGGCCGTTTCCGGGGGCAGCGATTCGGTCGCCCTGATGTGGCTGCTGTGCAGATGGCAAAAACAGCTTGAAACCCCGGTTGCACTGAGTATCCTGAGCGTTGATCATGGCTTGCGCGAGGGCTCGTTTGCCGAAACCGGGCAGGTCAGGCTCTGGGCCGGTGCGCTGGGGCTGGAGCATCATGTTTTGTGCTGGCGGGGGGTAAAACCGCAAGGCGGGGTTCAGGCGCGGGCGCGCGAGGCGCGCTACCGGCTGATGACCGCCTGGTGCCGGGTCCACCGCGCCGGGGCGCTGGTTGTGGCGCATCATCTTGATGATCAGGCCGAGACCGTTTTGATGCGGCTCATGAAGGGCAGCGGCATTGACGGGCTTTGCGGCATGCGCCGCTCAAGCTGGCGCGAGGGGGTGCAGCTTGTGCGTCCGCTGCTGGACATTCCCAAGGCGCGGCTTGTGGCCACGTTGCGGTCCGCCGGGCAGGGCTGGCTGGAGGATCCTTCCAACCGGGATATGAAATATGAACGGGTGCGCCTGCGCCATAGTCTTGAAAATCCCGCGGATGAAGGGCTGGACGCGGCGCAGTTGGGCAAAAGCGCCCGCTCCTTGTCGCGTATCCGTGATGTGCTGGACGGACTGGTGCATGATCTGGCCGAAAGGGCCGGGGTGATATCGCCGGGCGGTTTTGTTCACTTCGATGCGGATTTGATGCAGGCGGCTGATGCGCTGATTGCCCTGCGGCTGCTCAGGCGCGCCCTGATGGCGGTCGGCGGCGGGAGCCATCCGCCGGCACGGGCGAAAACGAGGCGTCTTTTTGATCATATGCTGCGCCCGGACGGGGCCGGGGCCACGCTGGCGGGGTGCGCGGTTTTCCGGCGGGCGGGGCGGATATGGATTACACGCGAGATGCGCGGCGGTGGACCCGGCGGCATTGAGCTTGCGCCGGGATGCGAAAGCGTGTGGGACAACCGTTTTATCGTCCGGCTTGCCGAAAACTCTGCGGGCCCGTGCCGGGTGCAGATGCTCGGGGGCCAGGGCTGGCGGCGGCTAAAGGAGCTTTGCCCCGATCTGGAAGCCCTTCCGGCGGCGGCGGGGCGCTCTCTGGTTTCGTTCTGGCGCGGCGCGGCGCTTGAAGCGGTTCCCTTTGCCGGTTATTTCTCCGCCGGGACGCAAAGCGAAACGGCGCATTTCAGTGCCGATTTTTTCCAAAAACGGCTGATAGTGTTAACTTGTTAAGCCTGCCTGTTCACGATAGTACGATCTGTGTCTTGGCAAACGGGTGTGGCGGTCTTATCTTAGGGGACATGGATAAGCGTTTGATCTCATCGCAAGGTTTTTGGCGTTTGGGGGCAATGGCATGTAGCACACTCGTTTTAAGGACAACTCCCACGTGAATAATTTCAAGAACTTTGCGCTCTGGATCATAATCGGGCTTCTCCTTGTCGCCCTGTTTAATCTGTTTCAGGGGCCAGGACGCGAGCGTCCGGGGACTGAGATGACCTATTCCCAGCTTCTGGCCGAGGTGGATCAGGGCAATATCAAGGATGTGACCATATCGGGCAATACGATCGCCGGGCATTATTCCAATGGCCGGTCTTTCAAGACCTATGCCCCCAAGGACGCAGGGCTGATCGAGAAGCTGACCAAGAAGGGGGTGGATATTTCCGCCGCGCCGACCGAGAAAAGCCCTCTGTTCAGTATTTTTGTCTCATGGTTCCCGATGTTATTGCTGATCGGTGTGTGGATTTTCTTTATTCGCCAGATGCAGGGTTCGGGCCGCGGCGCGATGGGATTTGGCAAGTCAAAAGCCAAGCTGCTGACCGAGGCGCATGGACGGGTGACATTTGAGGATGTGGCCGGGGTTGATGAGGCGAAAGCGGAGCTTGAAGAGGTTGTCGAGTTTTTGCGCGATCCGCAAAAATTCCAGAAACTTGGCGGGCGCATCCCCAAGGGAGCGTTGCTGGTCGGGCCTCCGGGCACCGGTAAAACGCTAATTGCGCGCGCGGTCGCCGGTGAGGCGAATGTGCCGTTCTTCACCATTTCCGGCTCGGATTTTGTCGAAATGTTCGTCGGCGTCGGCGCCAGCCGGGTGCGCGATATGTTCGAGCAGGCCAAGAAGAACGCGCCCTGCATTATCTTTATCGACGAAATTGACGCGGTGGGCCGTCATCGCGGCGCCGGACTTGGCGGCGGCAATGACGAGCGCGAGCAGACCCTGAACCAGCTTCTGGTGGAAATGGACGGCTTTGAGGCCAATGAGGGCGTTATTCTGATCGCCGCGACCAACCGTCCCGATGTGCTCGACCCGGCGCTGCTGCGTCCGGGACGTTTCGACCGTCAGGTGGTGGTGCCGAACCCGGATATCATCGGGCGCGAGAAAATTCTTAAAGTTCATGCGCGCAAGATCCGCATCGCGCCGGATGTTGATTTGAAGGTAATTGCGCGCGGAACCCCAGGGTTTTCCGGCGCGGATCTGGCCAATATCTGCAATGAGGCGGCGCTGCTGGCGGCAAGGCGCTCCAAGCGCATGGTGACCCAGGCCGAGTTTGAGGATGCCAAGGACAAGATCATGATGGGCTCCGAACGGCGCTCCATGGTGATGACGGAGGACGAGAAGAAGCTCACCGCCTATCATGAGGGCGGCCATGCGCTGGCGACCTTGTATATGCCGGCTTCCGATCCCATTCACAAGGCGACGATCATCCCGCGCGGCCGGGCGCTGGGCATGGTCATGCGGCTGCCCGAACGCGATCAGCTTTCGATCACCAAAGCCAAGATGAAGGCCGATATCGTGGTGGCCATGGGCGGACGCGTTGCCGAGGAGATAATTTTTGGCAAGGATATGATCACATCGGGCGCGTCATCCGACATCAAGATGGCGACAGGCCTGGCCAAGGCCATGGTGACCCAGTATGGCATGAGCGACAAGCTGGGACCGATGGCTTATGGCGAAAATGAAGAAGAGGTTTTTCTCGGCCATTCGGTGGCGCGAACCCAGAATGTGAGCGAGGAAACGCAGAAGCTTATCGACAGCGAAGTGCACAATTTTGTCGAGGAGGGCTACAAGAAGGCGACTGATCTGCTTGAAGAGCATGAGGATGAGCTTCATATCATCGCCAAGGGGTTGCTTGAATATGAAACCCTGACAGGGGATGAGATCAAGGGCTTGCTCAAGGGTATCAAGCCACATCGCGAATCGCCTGATGACAAACCCGATGCAAGCTCGGCGGTGCCTGCCGCCGGAGCCAAGCACAAAGGCGGCGATCAGGCCCCCGATACCGGGGATATGGAGCCGCAGACACCGTAATTGATAAAGGGGTGTTCGCGTGTCCGGGCTTTACCTGCGTCCCGAAGGGCTGATTTACGGTTCGGCCGCGCGCGAGGCGGTCGCGGACGAAATGGGGGCGTGGCTGGCCGGATCGGCCATAGCCTTTACTGCCGGCGAGATTATCGAGACCAGGGCTGGCGGCAATGTCCGCCGTCTTGTTTCTTATTCGGAAATCAAATCCATCCAGGATAAGAACCTGCACGCAAAACTGGCCCTGCTCGGTGCGCCGCGCGCGCCGGTGGCGGGGCTTGACTGGGGTAAAACGCGGATTATGGGCATTGTCAATGTCACCCCGGACAGCTTTTCGGACGGGGGGGACTATCTCAATGCCCGCAATGCTGTTGAGCACGGCGAATACTTGCGAGCTTGCGGCGCCGATATTCTCGATATCGGAGGCGAATCAACCCGCCCCGGTGCCGTTGCGGTTGCGCAGGGCGAGGAACAGGCGCGGGTTATCCCGGTTATTGAAGGGCTTGTTTCGGGCCCTGTGCCGCTCTCCATCGACACAAGAAACGCCAAAATCATGCGGCAGGCGATAAAAAGCGGGGCGCAGATCGTAAATGATGTCTCCGCCCTGAGCCATGATAGTGCGGCGCTGAACGTGGTCGCGGCCGCCAGATGCCCTGTTGTGCTCATGCATGCAAAAGGCGATCCGCGCACCATGCAGGATGCGCCCTATTATGATGATGTCCTGCTTGAAGTTTACCGCTTTCTGGAAGAACGTGTCCGGATTTGTCTGCGGGCCGGGATCGAGAGATCTTCGATCATCATCGACCCCGGCATAGGCTTTGGCAAAACCCTTGCGCATAACCTTGTCCTTTTGAAAAATATCGCTCTGTTTCATGCTCTGGGCTGTGTGCTTATGCTCGGCGCCTCGCGCAAGCGGTTTATTGGCGAATTGGGCGCGCAGAGCGCGGCGCGCCGGCGCGTTCCCGGTTCGCTGGCGGCTGTTTTTCAGGCCTGCCTTCAAGGGGTGCAGATCGTCAGGGTGCATGATGTGGCCGAAACCGCGCAGTGCCTTGCTGTGACCGAAGCTGTTTTGCGCAAATAAACCAGTCTGTTATTTGCGTGCCTACAGATTTATTTTATAGTTTCTTGCCATAATTCCGCGATAAGTCTAGTTGAATAACCGAAAATGATATTTCATTTTGAGTATGGAGACACTATGGCGCGAAAATATTTTGGAACGGATGGTATCAGAGGGCGCACGAACCGCTTTCCCATGACTTCGGAAGCGGCGCTGAGGGTCGGGATGGCCGCCGGCAAACTGTTTCAAAGGGGTGATTACAAGCACCGTGTCGTGATCGGCAAGGATACGCGGCTTTCCGGCTATATGCTTGAGGCGGCCCTGCAGGCCGGTTTTACCGCTGTCGGGATGGATGTGTTTTTGCTCGGGCCCCTGCCAACGCCGGCGATTGCCATGCTGACCCGGTCCATGCGGGCTGATCTGGGAGTGATGATTTCCGCCTCCCATAACGCCTTTCATGACAACGGCATCAAGCTGTTTGGACCGGACGGGTTCAAGCTGGATGACGCGGCCGAGCATGAGATTGAAAATCTGATGGATGCAGAACTTGTTGACGGGCTGGCGATGCCGGCGGATATCGGTCGCGCCAAGCGGATCGACAATGCCGATGGCCGCTATATCGAATTTGCCAAACAGACCTTCTCGCGCCGGATGAATCTTGAAGGGCTGCGCATCGTCATCGACTGCGCCAACGGGGCTGCTTATGAAGTGGCGCCGGCGGTTTTGTGGGAACTGGGGGCGGAAATCATCGCCGTCGGCACGTCCCCCAACGGGTTGAATATCAATGAAAACTGCGGATCGACCTCTACCGGCGCCTTGTCAAGGATGGTGTGTGAACGCCGGGCGGATATCGGGATCGCGCTTGACGGCGATGCCGACCGGGTCATGATCGTCGATGAAACCGGCAAGGTGGTTGATGGCGACCAGCTCATGGCGCTGATTGCAGCCTACTGGAAGGAAGAGGAACGTCTTTCAAATCCGGGTATTGTGGCTACGGTGATGTCGAATCTGGGGCTTGAGCGCTATTTGAACGGAATTGATCTTAAGCTTGAACGCACCCAGGTTGGTGATCGCTATGTGGTCGAGCATATGCGCAAGCACGGCTATAATGTGGGCGGTGAGCAATCGGGCCATATTGTTCTGAGCGATTACGCCACCACCGGCGACGGCCTGATCGCCGCCTTGCAGGTTCTGGCGGTTATTGCCCGGCATGGCCGAAAGGCGAGCGAAATTACGCGTATGTTTGATCCGGTGCCGCAAATTCTGCAAAATGCCCGGCGGATTGAAGGCGAACCGCTCAAGAACAAGAAGGTTGTCGCCCTGATAGAGGCGGCGCGTGGCAAGCTTGGCGGTAACGGACGCATTTTGATCCGGCCGTCAGGAACCGAGCCGCTGATCCGGGTGATGGCGGAGGGTGATGATGACCGCCTTATCAGGAATATCGTCGGTGAAATCGTCGAGGCGATTGAAAACGCTGCCAAATAATAATTGAGCGGATACGGAAAAATCCGCATCCGCTCGTATTTTGCTGTCAGAAAAGTCCCAAACCGAAGGGGGGGGAGGGTTTGAGAGCTTATCAGGATATCAGACTACCGGGAGTTTGTGCAGATTCGCTGCTTGCCCGGTCTTTTCGTGCCTGGTTTTCCTGATCAACAGCGTGACCGGCTCCGGCGCGCAAAGCCATGCACGCGGCAGCGGGCGCAAAGCTTGCGTGTTTGAGGTTGTTGCCGTTTTTCATTGTAACGCCTCTTGCCGTAACCATAAAAAATATTTTTACATTAAAAATGTCTATAATATAGTAATATTGTATTGCGATGTTTACTTAAATATAAAGGATAATAAAATAAAATTTTATCTAAATTTATTTTTATTTTCAAGTGCGTCTTATTTTATCCGATTGGGCTCCGGCCCGCTCCTCCGGCTGTGAGATTTTTTACTTTACAATCATTATAAAAAGCAACAAGATGGTGGTGTGCCTCTTTTTTGACACAACACCATGCCTATATACAGCCATCAAAATGGGTGGCATATTCATAACAACGCAATAATAAGCAGCACCTCTAACGCAATTCGCCGAACATTATCGAACCAAAAACAGGAACATTATGGCCAGAACCGCATTGCCAAGCCTTACCCCCGAAGGTGGTCTCAGCCGCTATCTTGATGATATCCGCCGTTTTCCCATGCTTGAGCCGCAAGAGGAATATATGCTGGCCAAGAGGTGGGTGGAGCATGAGGACAAGGAAGCCGCGCACAAGATGGTGACGAGCCATTTGCGTCTGGTGGCGAAAATCGCCATGGGGTACCGCGGCTACGGGCTTCCGGTTGGTGAAGTGATTTCCGAAGGCAATGTCGGACTGATGCAGGCGGTCAAGCGCTTTGACCCGGAAAAAGGCTTTCGTCTTGCTACCTATGCCATGTGGTGGATCAGGGCCTCAATCCAGGAATATATCCTGCGCTCATGGAGTCTGGTGAAAATGGGCACCACCGCAAGCCAGAAGAAGCTGTTTTTCAATCTTCGCAAGATCAAGGGGCAGATTCAGGCCTTTGAGGATTCCGATCTGCGCCCTGACCAGGTGGCCCATATTGCCGAGCGTCTGGGGGTGCCGGAAGTCGATGTGATTTCCATGAACCGGCGGCTGAACGGGGATGCGTCCCTGAACGCGCCTTTGCGCGCCGATGCGGATGGCGAATGGCAGGACTGGCTGGTTGAGGAAGGCGAGAATCAGGAGGATGAGCTTGCCGAATCCGAAGAGTTGGGCCATCGCCGCGAAATGTTGAGCAATGCCATGCAAAACCTGAATGAGCGCGAGCGGCAGATTTTCACGGCGCGCCGTCTGTCAGAAGATACCAGGACGCTGGAAGAGCTTAGTCAGGAATTCGGCGTCAGCCGCGAGCGTATCCGGCAGATTGAAGTACGCGCGTTTGAAAAAGTTCAGGCCGCAGTGCAAAAACAGGCGCGCGAGATGGCATAATCCGTCCTGCGCGGCGCTTATTACCGCTGATTCTTGAAGTTTGGTCGGAATTTTATTCCGCCGGTTTGGCGCTCAGGATAATATCGTCTTCGTCTTCGGCAAAGTGAATCGTCATCTCGGCACGCTTGGCGATCAGCCCCATGTAATAGGGCTGGACCGAGCGGGCGTCAATGGGGTTCCTGACTCCGTGGCCGGCAATCAACTCGGCCACTCCGGCGGGGATGCGGGCGCCTGTTCCCTTGCAACGCAGGGTGAATGTCGGGCGCTCCTGCGCGTTTTCAATATGGACATCAATCACGCCGCCGCGCGGCACGGCATGCTGGGCGACAATAACCATATTAAGCAAAATCTTGACGTAATCCTTGCCGATGGCGATGGGCATGGATTCCCAATTCAGGGTCAGCTTGTCGTCATTGGCGTAATTGCGGGTGACGGTTGCGGCGTCCCCAAGATCAATCATCGCTCCGGCCGAGCCGCCGGCTCCGTAAGCCAGGCGGGCAAACTGGAGCTTGGCCGAAGCCCCGGCGGCGCTTTTGCGGATCAAATCCATGGCAAAGCTGCGCATATCCTCGTCGGATTCCTCGTCGAGAACTTCCAGACCATTGATTATGGCTCCGACTGGGGAGATCACGTCATGGCACACCTTGGAGCACAGCAAGGCGGCCAGTTCCAGCTCATCGGGGTAAATCTCGCTCATAAAAATATCCCTTGAATGTCCAGATTAAACTGAATTTGAGTGTTATTTGTTTCATTACCTGATACACCGGCTGCGCGTGATTTGCCAAGAGAAGGTTTGAAGATGAAATCCAGATTACCGGCTTCGTTCCGCAAGGATGCCACCCTGGCGCTGACCGGGGCCGCGCGGCGCGCCGGCAGGCTCATCATGGACTATTTTGAAAACGGCTTCGTGGTTGAAAAAAAAGCCGATGCCAGCCCGGTAACGAGGGCGGACCAGGATGCGGAACAACTGATTATAGAGGCGCTGGCCAAGCTTGCGCCGGATATTCCCGTTATTGCCGAAGAAGAGGCGGCGGCGGGCCGCCTGCCTGCAATCGGTGATGTTTTTTTTCTTGTCGATGCGCTTGACGGCACCCGCGAGTTTATCAGCAAGCGCACGGAATTTACCGTGAATATCGGCCTGATCGAAAAACATGAACCGGTTCTCGGCGTTGTTTATGCTCCGGCTCTCGACAGGCTGTTTTATGCTTTTGAGACCGGAAAGGCTTTTCAGCAAAGCGGAACGGGCAAGGCCCTGCCTATCCATGTTCGCCCTGCTCCTGATGCGCCTGTCATCATTGCCTCGCGTTCGCACCGGGATGCGCAAACGCAGGAATTTATCGATTCTTTTGCCCGGGCCGAAACGCTCAGCGCCGGATCATCGCTGAAATTTTGCCTGCTTGCCTCCGGCGAGGCGGATATTTATCCGCGTTTTGCCCCAACCAGTGAATGGGACACGGCGGCCGGTCATGCGGTTTTGCGCCATGCGGGGGGACATATGCGCCGCCTTGACGGCGGGCCCTTTCTTTACGGCAAAACCGGGGCGCGCTACCTGAACCCCGGCTTCATGGCCTGGGGGCGCGGGAAGATGCCGTTCAAAAGCGCCTGAGGCGGGGAGCCTGTCTTTTTATTTGATTCAGCACCACAGGCCCTACTCCACCAGATCCTTGCTGATTTCGCTCCAGAAGCGTGCCGCTTCGCTCACCTTGTCATCGCGCCGCACCAGCCAGAGCGCCCGGTTGCGCCGCGAGGCAAACAGGTAGATCCGGTCCTTTCGTTTCATCCAGATATTGGGATTGCCCTCAACCAGTTTGCCATCCGCCATGGAATAAGCGTCATGTCCGCCAAATTGCGGCGCGTAGATTTCCGGGTGTTTGCGAAACGCATCCATATTTCCCGGATTGATGAAACGGAAGGTTACACCGTGCCACTCATATTCATACTTTCCGATGCCGCGTTTGGGGCGGCGCGTTGTGAAATAGGTGAGCGGGTCAAAACCGCCAATGGCGAATCCGGTGGAAGGGTCACTCCAGAAATAGCGTGAGGTGGCGGCATTCGCGCCCTGGGCTGCGGCGAGAGTTAAAAACAACAGCGCCACAAGCGGAAAAACCTGCCGGAACCGCATGATCTTAACCAGGCCTTTAACCTTGTATCGCCATTCTTGCCGCATCTTAGTCACAATCATTTGCTGATAATGCCAACCTTCGTATTTTGACAGATTTTATGCTGTATCGGTAAATATCCTGCAAATCCACAAGGTCAAAGCCAATGAAATCACCTTTTTACCGAATCGCAACACTCATTGCCTTCATGTTTGCTGTTTCCGCCGCAGCTTCACCGCTCGACGCCAAGGAATATTTCTACTCGCAAAGCGAGATCGTGAAGACCGGGCATTCGTTTTTCGGTAAGGCCTCGGCCGATCTGGCCAGCGTTGTCGAGTATGTGTTCAAGAAGAAGGGCAAGCCCACGGCCTATATTGTCGGCCAGCAAGGCAGCGCCGCCGTCCTGGCGGGGCTGCGCTATGGCGAGGGCTGGCTGCGCCTCAAAAGCGGCGGCCAGACCAAAGTGTACTGGCAGGGGCCCTCTTTTGGTATCGATGTCGGCGGTGACGGGGCGCGGGTGATGGTTCTGGTTTATAACCTGCAAAGCCCGGATGAAATCTTCACCCGCTTTGGCGGCGTACAGGGCGCCGGCTTCATTGTCGGCGGCGCCGGGGTGACCTTTCGCAGCAACAACAAGGTCCATCTTGCCATTATACGGACCGGGCTTGGCCTGCGGCTCGGGGTGAATGTCGGCTATCTGAAATATACCCGCAAATCCACCTGGAATCCGTTTTAACCAAAGGGTTAATCTTCAATGGTATCCTGAGGAAGGCTGTGACATTATGCGGTACGCGGACTTCGTTTTTTCTTCAGGCTCTCAGGGTTTATGATTTTTCCGGCAATGATGTTTGGGCTTGGTTTTGTCGCCGCGGCGCTTCTGGCGTGGCTGATCATGCCGCCGGTTATCCGCTCCATGAGCCGGAACAGCAGCAAAAAGCGGCGTAAAATTCCGCAAAACCTGCAACAGGCTCTGGCCGACAAGGACCGTCTGCGGGCCGAGTTCGCCCTTTCATTGCGCAAGTCCGAGCGCAAAATTGAAAAACTGAAAAGACGCGCCCATGAGCAGCTTGTCGAAATCGCCGCACGGGATGTGCAAATCGGAAGTCTGAAGAAAGAAATGGACAAGATCACCGATCTGGCCGACCGGCGCTATCGCGAGCGCGAAAAATTTCGCCAGGGTCTGGAAAAGGCGCAAAACGCAAAAGACATGCAAAGCCCGCCGCCGGAGCACGAATTGCCGGGACAGGACCCGGCGGGGGATAATGTCCACGCTCTTGAACCGCGCGATATTGATTTGTCGAGGGTTTCGGATATGTCGCAATCAACGCGCAAGGAGCCTGTGCCCAAGGGTTCTCTGGCCAGTAGAATCCGCAAGCTGAAAAGCGCGGAATGATTTTCAGGCTGCTTTTTTGCGGTTTTTCGCCTCGCGGCGGCGCTGGTTGAGATTGATCCTGAAGCCAAGATTTTCGGCGTTGGAATATGAGCACCCCTGACAAATTTCAAATTGCTTGAGATAGCCCTTGCGGCGCGCCTTTAAGGCCGGTTTGGAAAGATAAGCCTTTAAGAAGCCTGTCTTTTCGATATTGGGAAGCTGCACCATCTGGTCATAGTCGATGCAGCACAGGCCCAGATCGCCGTTCCAGAAAACAACCGTCTGATAAAGCGGCGTGGTGCACAGCGCCCGCTCGATGCCGGAAGGGTGGCGGCGCAGTTCCGGCTTTGTCGGTAAAAAGCGGCTGTATTCGCGCTTTTCCTCTTCTGTGGTGTATGAGCCGATGCTGAAGGTTTTAAAGCGCACCCGGTCAAAGCCGATCGCATCGGCCCATTTTGTCATCGCCTCCATCTGATCCTCGGAATAAGAGGTCAGCAGGGTTTGCAAGACGCATTTGGGGGTTTTGGATTTACAGGCGCTTCGGGCGGCTAAAAAGCGCTCGATATTGCCTTTGACCTCGTCAAAGTCCGATCTGACCCGGTAGCTTTCCTGGGCCTCTTTGGAAAAGCCGTCCATGCACAGATTGACCCGGTCAAGGCCGGAGCGGACCAGACGCTCGCACATATCCTGATCAAGCTTGGTGGCATTGGTGCTCAAAAAGGTATCGTGGCCGTGTTTATGGGCGTAAGAGATCAACTCTGGCAGGGCGTCATTCAGAGTGGGTTCGCCGGAAAAATTGAAATAGATCGACGGCTTGGCGGCAATAGCGGTAAAATCATCGATAATACGCCGGAAGATATCCAGCGACATCAGGCCGCGTTTGCGGTGCATCGAGATCGTGACCGGACAGACGGGGCAGCGCAGATTGCACGAATTGGTGACATCGATAATGATGATTGTCGGCAGCTTTTCAAAATAGCCCAGCGGCAGGGCGCGGGCGAAGAAACGGGCAATACGCGAGGATAAGGGGATTTTTGAAGCTGGGGTACTCATGCTGGGGCGCTTTTGAAAAGTGTTGATCTTTCATGCCTTATGTACGAGGGGACAAGTTGCAATACAAGCGGCTACTGGCGTATTTCCCACGGGTTTAACGCGAAGGTGATCCATGTTGATTGCCGCGCGCGGCCTCTTGATCAGATCAGGCGCCGCGCGCTTTTAAGCTCTGGCGTCTGTTCACCCCGGCCTGTATATTGCAGCCCTTGCAACGGGGGCTTTAATGAATCATTGGGATAAACGATTTCTTGAACTTGCCGGTCATGTTGCCGCATGGTCGAAAGACCCGAGCACCAAGGTCGGCGCGGTGATTGTCAGGCCGGATAAAACGGTGGCCTCGATCGGCTTTAACGGCCTGCCGCGCGGGGTTGACGATACCGATCTGCGGCTCAATGACCGGCAGTTGAAATATCCCATGACGGTCCATGCCGAGGTCAACGCCATTTTACATGCGCGCGAGCCGCTGCATGGCTATACCATCTATGTCGCGCCACTGAACCCGTGCTCAAACTGCGCCGCGGCGATTATCCAGTCCGGCATCAAGCGGGTGATGGCTATGGCAAAGATCAATCCGCGCTGGGAGCAGAGCAACGCGCTGGCGCAAACCATGTTTGAGGAAGCCGGCGTTACGGCCGAATTTTTCTCCCTTGGGGAAGATGGTTGAGATGCTCTCTGATACGTACTGAATCAGGTAGATTTTTACTTGTTTTGCCCTTGAAGCTCTAGCAACTAGAGCTTCTATATTGTGATTCACAATCAAAATCACAAAGGCAGAAATTATCATGGCGAACCGGGTGACACTTCAGGTGGAGGGCATGGATTGCCCCAGTTGCACCAGCAAAATCGAGGGGGCGGTGTGCGCCCTGCCGGGGGTTGAGAATGTAAAGCTCAATTATACAAGGCAGCGGCTTGACCTTGATCTTGACGAGGGAGCCACCAGCGCCGCGGCCCTCATGAAGGTGGTGGAAAAACTGGGTTACAAGGTCTCCGAACGCGGCGCCAGACAGCCCGGCCCCGATCTTTTCTGGTGGCAGAGCGCAAAGGGGCGGCTGGTTATTGTTGCCGGCGCGCTTCTGGCGCTGGCTGCTATTTTGTCTCTCACCATTCCGGCCACGGCGTTTTACGTATTTTCGGCGGCGGCGCTTCTGGCGCTGTTTCCGCTTGCCCGCAAGGCCTGGGGCGGCGTCGTCTCCGGGCAGCCCTTTTCCATTGAAACCCTGGTTACGATCGCGGTGATCGGCGCGATTGTCATTGATCAGGCGGCCGAGGCGGCGGTGGTGGTGTTCTTGTTCCTGATCGGTGAAATGCTGGAGATGCTGGCCGCCGCCAAGGCGCGCCGTTCGGTGCAGGCGCTTGGCGATCTGGTGCCCAAAACCGCCTTTCTGGTAACAAGGGGAGGCACACGCGAGGTGGCCGCCAGCGATCTTGCGGTTGATGATCTGATAGAAATCCGCCCCGGCGGGCGCATTCCGGCGGACGGGATTATTGCCTCGGGGGAGACATCGGTGGATGAATCGAGTGTTACCGGCGAATCAATCCCCAGACGCAAGCTCTGCGGTGACAATGTTTATGCCGGGTCGATAAACGCCGATGGCCTGATCCGGGTCAAGGTGAGTAAAACTTCCGAAAACAACATGATTGCCCGCATCCTGCATATGGTCGAGGAAGCCGAGGCCAGCAAGGCGCCAACAGCGCGCTTTATTGACCGTTTCAGCCGTTATTACACCCCCGGCGTGATCGTGGTTGCCACCCTCATTGCCTTTGCGCCGCCGGTTTTGTTCGGGGCCGATCTGATGCTGTGGGTATATAAGGGGCTGGCCATTTTGCTGATCGGCTGCCCCTGTGCGCTGGTGCTCTCGACACCGGCAGCGATTACATCGGGCATTTCATCGGGGGCGCGGCAGGGCCTGCTGGTCAAGGGCGGCGCGGTTCTTGAGGCTGTCGGCCGGGTCGGGCGTATCGCCTTTGACAAAACCGGCACCTTGACCGAAGGCACGCCGAAAATTACCGATATCGCAGCCTTCACGGGCAAGGAGGATGAATTGCTGGCGCTGGCGGCTGCGGTCGAGGCGGGCTCGTCGCATCCGCTGGCGGTAGCGATTGTTGATGAGGCCGAAAGGCGCGGGCTGGAAATTGCTGAGGCAGCGGGCTCGGAGGCTTTGCGCGGGCGCGGTGTCAAGGCGCTTGTGGCCGGGCGCGAGGTGATTATCGCCTCGCCGCGCTATGCGGCCAGGATTACGGAATTTCCCGATGCGATGGGCAAAAAGGTTCAGGCTCTGGAAGAAGAGGGCAAAACCGTGGCCATGGTTGTTGCCGGGGGCAAACTGGCGGGGCTCATCGCCCTGCGTGATGAATTGCGCGTTGATGCAAAAGAGGCGCTGAAAACCTTGTCCGGCATGGGGGTTTCCTCCATCATGCTGACCGGCGACAATGCCCGCACCGGAGCGGCGCTTGCCGGGCAGCTGGGCATTGAGGTGAAGGCCGAGCTTTTGCCCGGGGACAAGCTGAAAGCCATTGAAGAATTGAAACAATCGGGCAATGTCGCCATGGTGGGCGATGGCATTAATGACGCTCCGGCGCTGGCCCGGGCCGATATTGGCATTGCCATGGGTGGCGGCACCGATGTGGCGCTGGAGACCGCCGATGCGGCCCTGCTGCATGAACGGGTGGGCGATGTCCCCGCTTTGCTATCTTTGTCCCGGGCGACCATGGCCAATATCCACCAGAACATCACCATTGCCCTGGGGCTCAAGGCCGTCTTTTTGATAACGACCCTGTTTGGCGTTACGACATTATGGATGGCGATACTTGCCGATACCGGCGCGACGGTTCTTGTCACCATCAACGCCTTGCGCCTGCTGCGTTATCGTTTCACTTTGTGACGTCCGGGCCATCTTCGGCGGTCAAGCGGCCGCCAGCCGGTCAGGCCGCTCCATCGGAGGCCCGAGCGCAGCGAGGGATGGCCGCGAGATATGTAAATGGTATACCGGGGGTCAAGAAACCATCGAGGATGGTACCCGTCAGCGGTCAAGCGACCGCCGGCCGGTCAGGCCGCCCCATCGGAGGCCCGAGCGCAGTGAGGAATGGCCGCGAGATATGTAAATGGTACTCCGTAGGGGAATCGAACCCCTGTTTCCGCCGTGAGAGGGCGGCGTCCTGACCGCTAGACGAACGGAGCATAGCCAAACGAGATTGCATATAACAAGCCGATCAGGTGCTGTTCAAGCTTTATATGTTTGTTTTGAGCGGTTTTCCTCTCGCTTCCGTGTATTTTGATGTATATCCATCGTTCCCCCTGTCCGCCGCCCTCGGGGATCTTGAAGGGGGGCGGGGAGGGGGAGCGGGCGCAAAGAAGGTGGCGGGCTATCTTGGTTTGAGGGTGAAACGGGCGTGTTCACGGCCCTTTTTGATGTCATAGATGATAATTACGCCGCCTTCGCCGCTTTTGGGGGTGATATGGACCACCAGATTATTGCCGTTCAACTGCAAGGAACGGATTTGCGTCCCGGTGGGGATTAAGGTTTCTACCGCGAGCGGGGCGGTGGTTGCGCCTGAAGCGGTGTTTTTCTCGCCCGATTGTGATACACGGGAGATCACAGTGGCGATGACGACGATGAAACCGACAACCAGCAAAACCCCCATGATGATGACCGCCGCCAGAAGGGCGCGCGGCGGTTTGACCCTGGCAACATCCTGATCCGGTTCGGCCGGATTATTATTTCGGGAATGATTTTCTAAATTCATGCAAACCTCTGCGACACAAACCAGGATATTTTCCGTTGCCCCCGAAGATGCGGGCGAGCGGCTCGACCGGTTTTTAAGCGACCGGATTGATCTTTTAAGCCGCGCGCGGGTCAAATCCCTGATCAAGCAGGGCCATGTTTCGCGCGGCGGAGCAAGATGGCCCGAACCGGCCACGAGGGTCAAGCCCGGAGAGACATATAGCCTTAAAATTCCGCCGGCGGAACCGGCAATTCCCAGACCGCAGGCGATTGAGCTGGATGTGGTCTATGAAGACGAGGCGCTGATTGTGATCAACAAGCCGCCCAATCTGGTGGTGCACCCGGCGGCGGGCAACTGGAGCGGCACGCTGGTGAATGCGCTTTTGCACCATTGCGGCGATACGCTGTCGGGCATTGGCGGGGTCAGGCGTCCCGGCATCGTGCACCGGCTGGACAAGGATACCAGCGGGCTGATGGTGGTGGCGAAAACCGATCAGGCGCATCAGGGGTTGGCAGCGCAATTTGCCGATCATGGCCGGGAAGGGCCGCTGGAGCGGGCCTATCTGGCCTTTATCTGGGGTGCGCCCATGCGCCGCAGTGGCAAGATCGATGCGGCGCTGGACCGCCACAAGACCAACCGCCTCAAACGTGCCGTGGTGAGGGTGGGCGGCAAGCATGCGGTGACGAAATACAGAATTCTTGAAATCTATAATGATGCTGATGACATGCAGCTCGCAGCGCTGGCCCATTGCGAGCTGGAGACGGGGCGCACGCATCAGATCCGGGTCCATATGGCGCATCTGGGCCATCCGCTGCTGGGCGATGCGCTTTACGGTTCGGGCTTTGCCAGCCGCGCCAGCCGCCTGCATGGAAGGGCGCAGGCGGCACTGGCGAAGCTGAACCGCCAGGCGCTGCATGCCTATCTGCTCGGCTTTGCCCATCCGGTGACCGGCAAGGCGATGCGCTTTGAGAGCCATCTACCCAAAAAGCTGGCACGTCTGCAAGAGGTGTTGCGGGCAGGTTACGAGGATTGAGCCGCGATGCGCTTTCGCCGCATCTGGCTGATCCAGACGCCGGAGAGAATCAGGGCAAAACCGGCCAGCATCCGTACGGAAAGATGCTCGCCGAGCCAGATCACACCCAGGGTGAGGGCAAAGGCGGGAATGAGATAGTTGGAGACCGAAACAAAGCTGGGCCCGGCCTCGGTGATGAGCCAGAACAGGATTAATCCGGCGATGGCGGTGGGGAAAATGCCCAGAAGAACCGTCATGCTCAGGGACAATGCGCTGGCGCCGGTGAGCCCTTGCGGGCTCAGGACAAGGGCGACCGGCACCGAGATAATTGCAGCGGCCAGCAGGACGCCGAAGGTTTTTTGATAGGTGCTTACTGGCGGCATCAGCCGGGCGGAGATGGTATGGGCGGCGTAACAGAGGGTTGCGCCCAAAATGGCGATCTGGGCGAGCAGTGCCGTTCCCGAGCGCGAGATATCAAGCAGGGCGGCGGGACCGATCAGGACAATCACACCGCTGAAACCAATGAGGAATCCAAGGGTTTTTTTCGGTGTGAGGCGTTCGCCGGGGATGAAAAAATGCGCCAGTGAAATGACCACGAGCGGCACCATGCCCATGAGGATTCCCGCCAGCCCCGAAGCGATATATTTGGTGCCCCAGGTGATCAGCATGAAGGGGATGATATTGCCAATGGCGCCCAGCAGGATATACCACAGCCAGATGCGCCAGCCACCTTGCATTTTTTCGCCGCGGATGAGCAGCAGAGGTGCAATAACCGCTATGGACACCCACATGCGAAGGGCCACGACATAGGCCGGTGAAATGGTCTCGACGGCAACCTTGGTCATGGCGAAGGAGGAACCCCAGACGGCGACAAGGACGGCAAGGCCCAGCCAGTGCGCGGCGGGATGCGCTGAAGCGGGGCTCATTGCGGCGGTGCCAGAGAAAGTTTCAGGGCGCTGAAAAGCCGCTCGATATCCGCATCATTATTGTAGAGATGCGGCGTGATGCGCATCGAATCGCCGCGTACGGACACGAAAATATTCCTGCCCGCCAGAGTGCGGAGCAGCCCGCCGGGGACGCCGCCGTCAAAGCGCAGGCCGAGAAAATGCCCGGCGCGCAGCTTCGGCGTCGCGGAGACAAGGCCGATTTCCATGGCTCGGCGGGCAATTTTTTCCGTTTTGGCGCTCAGGGATTGCTGGATTTCCGCCACGCCCCATTTGAGGATTTGCTCAAGGGCGGCAAGGGCCATGGGCATGAGGTGGAAATTTGAGCGCTCGCCCATATCGAAACGCTGCGCGCCGTGCTGGTATTCATCCTGATAATCCACCAGGCGGGCGAAATTTTCGCTTCCCGCGCGGGCGATCCAGCCCTCTTCCAGCGGAACGCCGTTTTGCCATTTGGGCGCGACATAGGCAAAGCCGAGCGAATAGGGGCCGAGCAGCCATTTGTAAGTGGCGCAAACAACAAAATCGGGTTTGATTTTCGAGATATCAAAAGGCAGGGCGCCACCGGACTGCGTGATATCGAGCACCAGAGCGCTGCCATGCTGCCGGGCTTTTTTCCCCACCTCGACCAGATCCACCAGCGCGCCGTCGGTCCAGTGGCAATGGGGCAGGGCGATGATGGCGGTTTTGTCGTTGACGGCGTCCAGAATGGCGGGTGTCCAGTGGGCGCCCGCATCCGTTCTTGCCGCGGCTCTTGTGACCATGTGCAGGGCCGCGCCCCTGTCAGCCGCCATGCGCCGCCACGGATAGACATTTGAGGGGAACTGGTCTTCAAGGCACAGGATATTTTGCCCCGGCTTGAGGGGAAGATTGTGCGCGGCGAGGGAAATTCCGTAAGAAACCGAAGGGATTATGGCGATATCATCGGCCTTGGCGTTGATGATGCGGGCAAAAGCGGCGCGGGCGGCCTGGCTGCGCTCGAAAAAATCGGGCGGGGCGAGCCGCCATGGCTGCGCCTTGGCCTGAATGCCCCTGCGGCCCTCTTCGCGCACCTTGTTCATCAATGGCGACATATAGGCGCAATTGAGATAGGCGATGTCTTCGGGCATATCGAAGAGATGCCGCTGATTTTCGATCATGATTAATCTTACCTTAAGAGTTTTGCACCCATTCTCATAATGAAACAACTCAGGTGATTCGAATTGAGTTGGCTTTGTAACATTTTTATAGCGAGAGAAACCGATGAAAAAAGCATTTCATTTCACAGCCCTAACCGTGCTGGCCTTTGGCACAGCCCTGGGCACGGCGCTCGCAGCCGATCTTCCGCCTGAGCCCCCCATTATCATCGAGGAGCCGCCGCTGATTGTTCCCGAGGCGGTGGTGATTGAGGATTCAGGTTTTTATCTGCGGGCCGATGTCGGCATGAGCCAGTTTGCCAAAGGCGCCTGTATTGGCAAGAAAAGGGCTTTTACCGGTGATATCGGTGTTGGCTACCGATTTAACGCCAATCTGCGCAGTGATGTGACGCTGGGTTATACCGGCAAGTTCAAACCGACCTGCCAGAATATCGAAACCTGGAATGCCATGCTGAACGGCTATTACGATATTCCGACCGGGACGGTGGTCACGCCTTATCTTGGCGCCGGTGTCGGCTGGTTGCATGTCAAAAGCAGCACCGGTTTCAAGGATGACGCTGTTGCGCTTGCCGCCATGGCGGGCGTCTCGGTACGCGCCTCTGAAAAGGTCGATGTCGATATCGGCTACCGTTATACTTACGCCGCGATTGCCGGCACTCCGAACTGGGGCGATCACGCCATCCGCGTCGGTTTGCGCATGAGCATGAACTAGGCACCTGATTACAATACGGGTTTTATCAAGCGGGCGGCGTGTTTCATGCCGCCCGTTTGCTGTTGGCCTTTTTATCTGTTGACTTCCCCTTTTGCTGCGCCTAGTGCTCTTGGCGGGACACCCCTCCCCAACGAGGGGCAACTATCTGAGAGGGTAGCATTATGGCTATGACTGAAAAACCGGCTGCGCGGCCGGACAATCCGCGTTTTTCTTCCGGCCCCTGCGCCAAGCGCCCCGGCTGGTCACTCCAAAACCTCACCAATGCAAGTCTGGGCCGGTCGCACCGTTCGGCCGAGGGCAAGGCGCGTCTTCTTGGCGCGATTGAAAAAACCCGCGAAATACTTGGCATTCCCGATGATTACCGTATCGGCATCGTACCGGCTTCGGACACGGGGGCGGTGGAAATGGCTCTGTGGTCGCTGCTGGGGGCGCGCGGCGTCGACATGCTGGCGTGGGAATCCTTTGGCAAGGGCTGGGTTACCGATGTGGTCAAGCAGCTTGGCCTTGCCGATGTACGGCTTCTTGAAGCCGGTTACGGCGAATTGCCTGATCTGGCGCAGGTGGATTTTTCCCGCGATGTGGTTTTTACCTGGAACGGCACCACTTCGGGTGTGCGGGTGCCAGATGGTGAATGGATCGATGCGGAGCGCGAGGGGCTGACGATTTGCGATGCGACATCGGCGGCGTTTGCGCAAAAGCTTGACTGGGCGAAACTCGATGTCACCACCTATTCCTGGCAAAAGGTACTGGGCGGCGAGGCGGCGCACGGAATGCTGATCCTGAGCCCGCGCGCGGTGGAACGGCTGGAAAGCTACGCACCGCCATGGCCGCTGCCGAAGATCTTCCGCCTCACCAAGGGCGGCAAACTGATTGAGGGGATTTTTAAAGGCGCGACCATCAATACCCCCTCGATGCTGTGCGTTGAAGATTATATCGATGCGCTCAACTGGGCCGATGATCTGGGCGGTGTTGATGCGCTCATTGCCCGCGCCGACGCCAACACCAAGGTCATTGCGGACTGGGTGGAAAATACCCCCTGGATTGACTTTTTATGCGCCGGGGCGGCGATCCGCTCCAATACCTCGGTTTGCCTCAAATTTGCCGATCCGGATATTGCGGCGATGAGCACCGAAGATCAGGCGGCTTTCGCCAAAAAAATGGTTGCCCTTCTGGACAGCGAGGCGGCGGGTTTTGATCTGGGCGCCTACCGCGATGCGCCTCCGGGACTTCGCATCTGGTGCGGTTCGACAATTGAGGCTTCCGATCTTGAAGCCCTGACGCCGTGGCTCGACTGGGCCTTCGCGCAGGCTAAATCCGAACTTTAACCACTTCCCGAATTTATTTTTTTACAGGAGAGACAAGGACATGGCGCCTAGAGTACTCATTTCCGACAAGCTCAGCCCGGCCGCGGTTGAGATTTTCAAAAACAACGGCATCGAGGTTGATGTCAAAACCGGCCTGACGCGCGATGAGCTGATTGAAATTATTGGCGATTATGATGGTCTGGCGATCCGCTCGGCCACCAAGCCGACCGAAAAGGTGGTCGCGGCGGCGAGCAACCTCAAGGTGATCGGCCGCGCC
>JAJRYE010000096.1 GCA_024275895.1 Alphaproteobacteria bacterium
GAGGGGCCGATGCCGCAAACCAAGTTTGTCACCATGAAGGCGCTGGGGCTTGGGCTGCCGGCCATTGTTGTCATCAACAAGGCAGACCGGCCCGATGCGCGGCTGGAAGAGGTGCATGAGGAGGTGTTTGATCTCTTCGCCGATCTGGGCGCCAGCGAGGCGCAGATGGATTTTCCGCTCATCATCGCCTCGGCCAAGGAAGGCTGGGCGCGCGAGGAACACGCGCCAAAGGGCGAGGCGCATCATGAGGGGGCAGCCCTTGCGCCCTTGTTTGAAACCATCATTTCCCATACGCCGCAACCGGCAGGGGCAGGAACCGATGCGGAGGAACTGCCCTTTTCCCTGCGCGCGGTCCTTATCGAACGTGATCCTTATCTCGGGCGGCTGCTCACCGGGCGGGTGGAGACGGGTACGGTCAGGGCGGGCATGGCGATCAAATCGCTGGCGCGCGACGATAAAAAGATCGAGGACGGACGGATCAACAAGGTGCTGGCCTTTCGCGGGCTGGCGCGGGTGCCGGTGGATGAGGCGCGGCTTGGTGATCTGGTCGCTATTGCCGGACTTGAAAAAACCACCGTGGCCGATACCATCTGCGCGCCGGAAATTGTCACGGCGCTGGATGCACCGCCAATTGACCCGCCAACCCTTGCGGTGACCTTTTCCATCAACAACTCGCCGCTGGCGGGCCAGGACGGCAAAAAAGTGCAATCGCGAGTCATCCGCGAGCGCCTTCTGCGCGAGGCAGAAAGCAATGTGGCGATCAAAATCTCCGAGACCGGCTCGAAGGATGCCTTTGAGGTGGCCGGGCGCGGCGAGTTGCAACTCGGGGTGCTGATCGAGACCATGCGGCGCGAGGGCTTTGAGCTTTCCATCTCGCGCCCGCGGGTGCTTTACAAGGAAGATGAGGCGGGCAACCGACTTGAGCCGGTGGAAGAGGCGATCGTTGATGTGGATGAGGATTATTCCGGCGTCGTGATCGAAAAGCTTTCCCTGCGCAAGGGCGAGCTTAAAGACATGCGGCCGCAAGAAGGCGGCAAGGTGCGCCTGACCTTCCATGTGCCCTCGCGCGGGCTGATCGGCTATCACGGCGAGTTTTTGACCGACACAAGGGGCGCCGGGATCATGAACCGGATTTTTCACGGCTTTACGCCGTGGCGCGGGCCCATTGAAGGGCGGCGCAGGGGGGTTCTGGTCTCCAACGGCACCGGGGTGGCGGTGGCTTTTGCGCTGTGGAATCTGGAAGAACGCGGCACGATTTTCGTCAAACCGGGGGACAGGATTTATGAGGGCATGGTGATCGGCGAGAACGCCAAACCCGATGATCTCATCGTTAATCCGCTCAAAGCCAAGCAGTTGACCAATATCCGCGCTTCGGGCAAGGATGACGCCATCCGGCTCACGCCGCCGAAAATTCTCTCTCTCGAACAGGCAATCGCCTATATTGAGGATGATGAACTGGTCGAGGTAACGCCGCACTCGCTGCGTATCCGCAAGCGCTATCTGGACCCGAATGAACGCAAACGCGCCGCGCGCGCCAAAGCGGGATGATATTCCAATGAGCCGCAGCGGTATTGAAAACAAAGATCCCTATCTTGCCTTTGCCCGTGAGCTGGCGCAAGAAGCCGGCAAGGCGGCGCTGCCCTATTTCAGGGCCGGGGTGGCGGTTGATCACAAGCCGGGCAAGGGGTGCTTTGATCCGGTAACGAGGGCCGACCGGGAAGCCGAGCAGGTCATGCGCGCCATGATCGGGCGTGAATACCCGGATCACAACATCAAGGGCGAGGAATTTGGCCTTGAGGACAAAGGCTCGGAATTTACCTGGGTGCTCGACCCCATTGACGGAACCCGTTCGTTTATCATGGGGATTCCGGTCTGGGGCACGATTGTCGGGCTGACCCATCGCGGCAAGGCGATTGCCGGGGTGATGTGCCAGCCCTATAGCAGCGAGATTTTTTCCGGCAGCGGGCAGGAGAGCCTTCTTGAAGCGCCGAAGGGCAACCGCAATTTAAAGGTGCGGCGGTGCCAATCGCTTGACCGGGCGGCGCTGGCGACAACCGATATCCGGCTGTTCGCCAACGCCGCCGATGCGCGCGCCTATGGGCGTCTGGAAGAGAAGGTCCTGCTGTCGCGCTATGGCGGCGATTGCTATATTTATTGCATGCTGGCGGCGGGACAGATCGACCTCGTGGTGGAAACCGGCCTGGCCGATTACGATATCGCCGGCCTCATTCCCATCGTCGAAGGCGCCGGCGGCATCATCACCAACTGGGAAGGCGGCAACGCCGTCGGCGGCGGCCGGGTCGTGGCGGCGGGCGATGCGCAGATGCACAAACAGGCGCTGGCCATTCTGGCAGGCTGAGCGGGGCGGTGCCGTTGAAACGTGAAAGACTTTATTTCTCATCCGAGCCGGGAATGAAGGCATCGAAGGCGGCGAGGAACTGGTCGCGGTAGAGATTGGCCTCGATCTGGATGTCGTGCCTGGCGCCGTCAATGGTGACCGCGCCGCCGGCGGGCATGGCCTGTCCGAGTTTCTCGATAGCGCGGCGCGAGACGACCTTGTCGCGGCCCGCGGCGATCAGAAGCACCGGAGTTTCGATGCGGGCGATGAAATCCTTATCGTTAAAGGCGTCCATGGCCTTTAAAGCGGCTCTGAGCCAGGCGAAGGTCGGCGAGCCGGTGGAAAGCGCCGGGTCTGCCTTTAAAACCGCGCCGATGCGGCCAAAGCGTCCCGGATCGGAGCTTAGGGAATTGGTGCTAAAATCCTGCATCTCGGCCGGGGTAGCGTCGCCGCCGGGGATATAAAGGCGGCCCAGCCCCAGGGCGCAGGCAAGGCGTGTGATCAGGCGGATCATGGGCAGGGGCAGGGATTTGGGCGCCAGGCGGATCATGGGCGATGTGATCACCATACGCCGGAACCAGACCGGGCGGGTTGTTGCGGCGTAATGCAGCAAAACCGTGCCGCCCATGGAGTGGGCCAGGGCGTAATAGGGCGGCGGACAATCGGGCAGGACAATCTGGTCAAGCAGCGCTTTTATATCCTTTTGGTAATCGGTAAAGCTGCGTACATACCCCTTTAAAGGGTTGGCGATCAGCCTTCCGGAGCGCCCCTGGCCGCGCCAGTCCAGCACCGCGACATGAAAACCGCGGCGGCGCAGATCGGAGACGGTTTCAAACTGCTTTTCGATAAACTCGCCTCGGCCGGTGAAGATGCAGATGGTTCCTTTGGTATTGCCTTTCGACTCCCAGCGGGCATAACGCAGGCAAACGCCGTCTGCCGCCTTGATGTAGCCGCAGATTGTGCCGCCGGGGAGGGGGTTTTGCGCTGTGCCGATAATGTCCATGGGTGCTTAGTATTCATCAAATCCGGTCGAAGAACGGCCATTGTGCGCGCCGGGGCATTAACGCTTTGTTAACCGGCGGCAAAATTCCCGGCAAGGGCTTGAAAAAAACGCTTTTGGCAACCATATCCAAACCGTGCGGATGCCGGGTTTTCGGGTCCGTATATTGAGAAAATGCCCGGCCCTTGCGGCGGGCAAACCCATGTTGCTTCAATCTAAGGAGGATGTGTGATGCGAAGCTTTGATCTTTCCCCACTTTACAAAACAACCGTTGGTTTCGACCACCTTGCCAATATGCTTGACACCATGACCGGCGATGTTCCCGGCAATGGCTACCCGCCCTACAATATTGAGCGGCTTGGCGATAATGACTACCGGATTTCCATGGCGGTTGCGGGCTTTGGCGAGGATGACCTCAAAATCGTCGTGAAGGAAAACACGCTGACGATTACCGGCGAA
>JAJRYE010000097.1 GCA_024275895.1 Alphaproteobacteria bacterium
AGGCCGGCAAAAAGGCTATGGATCATGGCATGAAGACCCTTGCGGTTGAAGTGCGCGGCCCCGGTTCGGGACGTGAATCCGCATTGCGCGCCCTGCAGGCCTCCGGGTTCATGATTACATCTATCCGTGATGTGACGCCGATTCCGCATAATGGCTGCCGTCCGCCGAAACGGCGCCGGGTCTGAATGCGCGAATTGGTTATTTGTTTTTTTAATATCAGGTGATACGGGGGGTTGCATCTGGCGCCCCGGACAACAAGCGAGGGTTCGCAAGTGATCCAGAAAAACTGGCAGGAACTTATCAAGCCAACCAAGCTCGATATCAGGCCGGGCAACAAGCCGGGCAAGAGCGCCGTCATCATGGCGGAGCCTTTGGAGCGCGGCTTCGGGCTGACCATCGGCAATACCCTGCGCCGGGTGCTGCTTTCCTCATTGCAGGGGGCCGCGATCACATCGGTTCAGATTGACGGCGTTCTGCACGAGTTTTCATCCATTGCGGGTGTGCGTGAGGATGTGACCGACATCATTTTGAATATCAAGGATATTGCCATCCGCATGCATGTCGAGGGCGTAAAGCGCCTGACCCTGCACAAGGAAGGTCCGGCCATCGTGACTGCGGGCGATATCGAGGAGACAGCCGATATTGAAATCCTCAACAAGGATCTGGTGCTGTGCACGCTTGATGAAGGTGCTGAAATTCGCATGGAATTCACCATGCAGGCCGGCAAGGGCTATGTCGCTGCCGAGCGCAACCGCGCCGAGGATTCTCCCATCGGCCTCATTCCGGTTGACAGTCTTTACAGCCCGGTGCGCAAGGTGTCTTACAAGGTGGAGAATACCCGCGAGGGCCAGATCCTTGATTACGACAAGCTGACGATGAAAATCGAGACCAACGGATCGATTTCACCTGAAGATGCCCTGGCGTTTGCGGCGCGCATCATTCAGGACCAAATGAAAATCTTCGTCAATTTTGAAGAGCCCGAGCCCAAGACCGTCGAGGCTGCCAAGCCCGAGCTTGAGTTCAATCCGGCCCTGCTGAAGAAGGTTGATGAACTGGAGCTTTCGGTGCGTTCGGCCAATTGCCTGAAGAACGACAACATCATCTATATTGGCGATCTGATCCAGAAATCGGAAACCGAGATGCTGCGGACGCCCAATTTCGGCCGCAAATCCCTGAACGAGATCAAGGAAGTTCTGGCCCAGATGGGGCTGCATCTGGGGATGGATGTACCGAACTGGCCACCGGAAAACATTGATGAGCTGGCAAAGCGCTTCGAGGACCATTACTAGTTTCAAGGACAAGCACCGCCGGACAGACAAAGGCGGGCATCAGGAGAAAAAGATATGCGTCATCGCAAATCACATCGCAAACTCAACCGGACAGCGAGCCATCGCAAGGCCATGTTTGCCAATATGGCCGCGGCCCTTATCAAGCATGAGCAAATTGTCACAACCCTGCCCAAGGCCAAGGAGTTGCGCTCGGTGGTCGAGAAACTGATCACTCTGGGCAAGCGCGGCGATCTGCATGCCCGGCGTCTGGTCATCTCGCGCCTGCGCGACAAGAGCATGGCTGCCAAGCTTTTTGAGACCATCGGCCCGCGTTACAAGGACCGCAAGGGCGGCTATACACGCGTTCTCAAAGCCGGTTTCCGCTATGGCGATTCTGCGCCGATGGCGGTTATCGAACTGGTTGACCGGGATGTTGAAGCCAAGGGCAAGGATTCAGGTCCGGTTCAGCATGTGACCGAAGAGACGCCCGAGGCCGCCGCCTAGATTTTCGTGTTAACCGGCGCCGGCCACTCCTGCCCATTTCAGGCTGTGACCGGGTGAATATATAACAATTGCAGGGCGGTCATGGGGCCGCCCTTTTTTTACCTGAATTTAACTTGATAAATTTGCCGCATGACCGGTCAGCATAACTATCAGGTATAACTTTCGAGTTGACCAAAATGTGCAATACTGCAATGCTGTTGCGGGTAAATCCGCCGCTTTTTTATGGATATTAAATGACTGCAAAACTCACCTATAGGCGCATTTTACTGAAAATCTCCGGTGAGGCCCTTATGGGCTCCCAGGAATTCGGCATTGATATGAAAATGGTGAACCGCATTGCCGGCGAAATTTGCTCGGCAATCAAAAATGGTTCACAAATCGGCCTGGTCATCGGCGGCGGCAATATATTTCGCGGCATGGCGGGGGCGGCAAGCGGCATGGAACGCTCCAGCGCCGATTATATGGGAATGCTGGCCACCATCATGAATGCGCTCGCTATGCAGGGGGCTCTGGAAAAACTCTGTATTGAGGCCCGTGTCATGTCGGCGATTCCCATGCGGGTGGTTTGCGAGCCTTTTACCCGCGCACGGGCCCTGCGCCATTTGAACAAGGGCCGCGTGGTCATCTTTGCTGGCGGCACGGGGAATCCTTATTTTACCACGGATACGGCCGCAGCGCTCAGAGCGGCGGAAATGGGCTGCGATGCCCTGCTCAAGGGAACTCAGGTTGACGGGGTTTACAGCGAAGACCCCAAAATCAATCCGGACGCCTTGCGTTTTGACAAGCTGGGTTATAGTGAAGTCCTGTCGCGCAATTTACGCGTTATGGATGCATCTGCCATCGCTATTGCCAGAGACAACAAGATACCGATTCTGGTGTTTTCCCTGCGGGATGAAGGCGCATTGGCGAAAGTTCTGAATGACAAGGGCGTTTATACAAAGATTACCGGTTAGAGACTTTGTTCTGATCAGCAACTGAGGGTTTTGGCATGTCCGATCAAGAATTTGATTTTGATGATATCGAGCGGCGCATGAACGGCGCTGTGCAGGTGCTGCACACGGAGTTCGCCGGTTTGCGGACCGGGAGGGCGCATATATCGCTGCTTGATCCTGTGATGGTGAACGCCTATGGCTCGATGATGCCGCTTAATCAGGTGGCGACGGTGAGTGTGCCGGAATCGCGCATGTTGTCGGTGCAGGTTTGGGACAGATCCTTGTCCGGGGCGGTTGACAAGGCCATCCGGAATGCGGATCTGGGCCTGAACCCGATCTCCGAGGGGCAACTCATCAGGGTTCCGATACCGGAACTGAATGAGGAACGCCGTCGCGAAATGTCCAAGGTTGCGAGCAAATACACCGAGCAGGCCCGTGTCGCCATCCGCAATGTCCGGCGCGATGGCATGGAAAAGCTGAAACATCTTGAAAAAGACGAGCATATGTCCATTGACGAGCACAGGGCCTGGGCCGAGGAAGTGCAGGAGCTGACCAATAAAAAGATTGCCGAAGCCGATGAAATGTTCGAAGCCAAGGAAAAGGAAATTATGCAAATCTAGTTCAAGCGGCTATTCAAATGAACACATTGTAAAAAAAACAAAAAGATAGAGCCGGACTTGCTCTGGAATAAAGATAGATTCCCGCAAACAAGAATTCTGGACGATTTAACACGGAAAAAGGCATGCTAAAGAAAGAACCGTCAGAACAGCTACCGTCTCCTGAGCCTCCTGAACATGTCGCCATTATCATGGACGGCAACGGGAGATGGGCCCGGCAGCGCAAGCGTCCACGGTTTATGGGGCACAAGGCGGGCGTCAACGCCATGCTGCGCATCATCAGGGCTGCCGACGAGCAGGGTATCAAATACCTGACCCTCTACGGTTTCAGCTCGGAAAACTGGAAGCGACCGGCGAACGAGGTCAAGGAACTCATGGGGCTGCTCAAATTCTTTGTTCGCCGCGAACTGGCCGGTCTGAACAAGGACAACGTGAATATCAGGGTTATCGGCGGGCGCGACGATCTGACCAAATCCATATACGGCCTTCTGGTGGAAGCGGAAAGTGCAACGGCCGACAATACCGGGCTGAACCTGATCATTGCCTTTAATTACGGTGGCCGCGGCGAGATCACGCGCGCCGTGCAGCGCATTACGCGCCGGATAGAGGCGGGTGAGCTCAGCGGTCAGGACATCACAGAGGATCTTGTCACACAGCATCTTGATACGGCCGGAATTCCGGATCCGGATTTGATTATCCGCACCAGCGGAGAGGAACGACTCAGCAATTTCCTCACCTGGCAAAGCGCCTATTCCGAATTGCTGTTTGTTGATACCTACTGGCCGGATTTTTCCGGCAAGCATCTTCAGGCCGCCATTGCCGAATTTCACAATCGGGACCGGCGTTTTGGCGGGTTGAGCGCTAAAGCCGCCATTCGGCTATAGCCGGCGTGATGACAGCACATAAACCAGGCTCTCTTCAGACGCGGGTACTGTCGGCCCTCGTTCTGGTGCCTGTAGCCGTCGCGGCGGCCTGGCTGGGCGGTCTGGCTTTTGCCGCCCTTTGCGTTCTTGCCGGCGTTTTGATTGGCTGGGAATGGGCGCCGCTGTTCTACCGGGATAATGAAAAAAAGCGCCAGTATCTGACGCTGTGGATCGGCTCCGGCGTGATTGCGGCGGGCGGGGCAGCTCTTGCCGCCCCGGTGTTTCTGCTTCCCGTTCTGGGGACTTGTTACTTTGCCGCTCTCATCATGATCTATGTCAAGGAAGCCCGGACATTGCCCGCTCTGGGGGTTGTCTATGCTGCTTTCCCGGTTGCCGCGCTGATTATATTCAGGAATGATGCGGATTTGGGGCTGTGGGGCGTTATCTGGCTTTTTGCAGTGGTGTGGTCAACGGATATTGCCGCCTATTTCACCGGTAAAACTCTGGGAGGGCCCAGGCTCTCGCCGCGCTGGTCGCCAAACAAGACCTGGTCCGGCCTGATGGGCGGTGTTGCGGCGGCGGCGCTGGCGGGGGGAATCATTGCCTTTGCCATCGGCAATACCTCGGTTGTCCGTCTTGCCGCCTTGAGCGGCGTCATGGCCATTATCGCCCAGATGGGAGATATATTTGAATCCAGCCTCAAGCGCCGCGCCGGGGTAAAAGACAGTTCCTCGATCATACCCGGTCATGGCGGCGTCATGGACCGGCTTGACGGATTGATCACAGTATCTACCCTCGCGCTCCTGATCGGCCTTGCACGCGGGGGCGAAAACGCGGCAAAAGGCATTTTGATATGGTAATGAGCCCACAACCTGCAAGAATGCAGGGCCAAGCAGAGCCGCGCCGGATCAATATTTTCGGATCAACCGGTTCGGTGGGTTTAAACACGCTTGATCTCATCCGGCGAAACCGCGCTGATTTTACTATCGGGGCGCTGACGGCGAACTCTTCCGTCGATGCCCTGGCGGCGCAGGCGAAAGAATTTGGTCCCGAACTGGCCGTGCTTGCGGATGAAAGCGGCTATCAGGCTTTAAAATCCGCTCTGGCCGGAACCGGCGTCAAGGCGGCGGCGGGGCCTTCGGGCATGATTTTGGCCGCGGAAATGCCGGCCGACTGGGCGCTGGCGGCGATTGTTGGCGCGGCAGGGCTGGAGCCCACGTTAAGAGCCATGAAGAACACCGCCAGTATCGGGCTCGCCAATAAAGAATGCCTGGTCTCGGCGGGTGATCTGTTCATGAACGAGATCAAACGGACGAGCACGACCTTGCTGCCGGTGGATTCTGAACACAGCGCCATTTTTCAGGTTCTTGATTTTGAACACCTTGATCAGGTTGAGCGCATCGTCCTGACCGCGTCCGGCGGGCCTTTCCGGCAGTGGCCGCTGGAGCGGCTCGAACAGGCGACTCGGGCGCAGGCTCTCGATCATCCCAATTGGGATATGGGCGCCAAGATCACAATCGATTCGGCCACCATGATGAACAAGGGGCTGGAACTGATTGAGGCGCATTATCTCTTTCCGGTGGGCGCGGAGCGCATTGAGGTTGTGGTGCACCCGGAATCGATTATCCATTCTTTTGTTGAATATATCGACAGTTCGATACTGGCCCAGATGGGCATGCCGGATATGCGCACGCCCATCGCCTGCGCCCTGGCCTGGCCCGAGCGCATGAATACGCCGGTGCCACGTCTTGATCTGGCCGCCATCGGCAATTTGAGCTTTGAGGCTCCCGATGAAGTCCGTTTTCCGGCCTTGCGTCTGGCGCGCGAGGCGCTGCAATCGGGCAATGGCGCACCGACAATCATGAATGCGGCCAATGAAATCGCGGTTGCCGCTTTTATTCAGGACAAACTGCCCTATCTTAATATTGCCAGACTTGTGGAAGATACAATCGAGGCTGCGGCGCAGCGCGGCGTGATGCGCTGCCCGGCGAGCCTTGATGACGTTTTGGAACTTGACGGCACGGGCCGTCAACTGGCCCGGGAGATGATGCCCGGGCGTGAAGGATAGAATAATATGGATGTTGTTTCGCTGGCGACCGGCTTTGTTTCTTATGCCGTGCCGTTTGTTTTTGTTCTGACGGTTGTTGTGTTTTTTCATGAGCTTGGCCATTTTCTGGTGGCCCGCTGGTGCGGCGTGAATGTGGATGTGTTTTCCATCGGTTTCGGGCCGGAGATTTTTGGACGCTACGACAAACAGGGCACCCGCTGGAAAGTCAGTTGGATCCCGCTCGGCGGCTATGTCAAATTCAGCGGCGATGAGAGCGCCGCCAGTACGCCGGACAAGGAGCAACTGGCCGCCTTGAGCGAAAAGGACCGCGCGGGCAATTTTCATTTCAAACCGTTATGGCAAAGGGCCGCCGTCGTGGCGGCGGGGCCCATCGCCAATTTCATTCTGGCCGTGGTTATTTTCGCCTTTATTTTCGCCGTTATCGGCCGGGTGGATACGACCGCGCGGGTGGATTCGATCTCGCCGGACAGCGCGGCCGCGGCGGCCGGATTTGAGCCCGGTGATATTATCCGTTCCATTGACGGGGCCGCAATCAACAGTTTTTCCGATATGCAGCGAATCGTCAGCTCCAGCGCCGGCAAGAGGCTGAGCTTTACGGTTGAGCGCGGCGCATCGACGGTCACCCTCGAAGCAACCCCGAAACTGAAGGAAATCACCGACAGATTCGGCAACAAACACCGGATCGGACTTTTGGGCATTTCACGCAAAATGGGAGCCGAGGACAGAAAGCTGAAACGTTCCAGCCCCCCCGAAGCCGTGTGGCTGGGGGTGAAGGAGGTCTATTTTGTCATTGACCGCACATTTTCCTATCTTGGCGATGTTATTATCGGGCGCGAAAAAGCCGATCAGCTTGGCGGGCCGCTCAGAATCGCGCAGATTTCGGGGCAGGTTGCCTCGGTCGGTCTCACGGCGCTGATCAATCTGGCGGCGATTCTCTCCGTCAGCATCGGATTGATCAATCTGTTTCCGGTGCCGATGCTCGATGGCGGTCATCTGCTGTTTTACGCCATTGAGGCGGTGCGGGGCAAACCGCTGAGCGAACGCATACAGGAATATGGCTACCGTATCGGACTGGCGCTGGTTTTAATGCTGATGGTATTTGCAACCTGGAATGATATTGTGAATATTAATTGGTTCTGAAAATCGTCTTATCTGTTTGCAAAGGTGCAAAAAAAAGGTAAAACGTCTAAGTGATCCTGGGGATGGCCAGACAATAAGACGCAGATGTGGGGTTTCATGAGTAAATTCAATTGGGGACGTGGGCTGTTGGCGCTTGTAGCGCTGGTGACGGCTGCAGTTTTTTCGGCCCCCGAAGTTTTTGTGGCGCAGGCCCGGGCCCAGGCGTCAGGAGCCATTATCCGCAGCATTGATGTGCAGGGCAACCGGCGTATCGAGGATGAGTCGGTGCGCTCCTACATGAAAATAGCGCCCGGGCAGCGTTATAATGCCAGGCTGGTGGATGAATCCCTCAAAGCCCTGTTTGCGACCGGTTTGTTTTCCGATGTCACCATCCGCCGGCGCGGCTCTTCGCTGGTGGTAAAAGTTGTCGAGAACCCGATTATCAACCGGGTGGCTTTTGAGGGAAACCGCAAGCTCAAGGACAAGGATCTCAAATCCATCATTGAAATGCGGCCGCGAACCGTCTTCACCCGCGCCAAGGTGCAAAGCGATGTGCGCCGAATCACCGAGCAATACAGACGCACCGGCCGCTTTACGGCGCATGTCGAGCCCAAGGTTATCCGGCGTCCGCAGGACCGGGTGGACCTTGTTTACGAGATCACCGAGGGCCCTGAAACCAATGTGGTGAATATCAACTTCATCGGCAACAAGGTTTTCAGCGACCGGCGTCTTCGTTCGGTAATTTCAACCTCGGAATATTCTTGGTGGAATTTCCTTTCTGATTCGGATCGCTATGATCCGGACCGTCTGAATTTCGACCGGGAATTGCTGCGCCGTTATTACCTCAAGAAAGGCTATGCCGATTTCAAGGTCATCTCCGCCGTGGCCGAGCTTGACAGGGATCAGAAGAATTTTCTTGTCACCTTCACAGTGGAAGAGGGCGAGCATTACAAATTTGGCGAGATTGAGCTTGATTCGGGAATTTCCGAACTTGATCCGGAAATCCTGCGCAAGGAAGTCAAGACCCGTCAGGGGCGCAGCTACAATGCGGCCAAGATCGACAAGACCGTTGAAGGGATCACTCTGGAGGCCGGGCGCAAGGGATTTGCTTTTGCTCAGGTGCGGCCACGTTACGACAAGGACCCGGAAGCCGGGACGATCAATCTTACCTATGTCATCGATGAAGGCCCGCGGGTTTATATCGAGCGCATCAATGTACGCGGCAATGTGCGCACCCTCGACCGGGTGATCCGGCGCGAGTTCCGTCTGGCAGAAGGCGATGCCTATAACCGTACCCTGGTGGACAAGGCCCGCAAGAAACTTCTGGGGCTGAATTTCTTCAAGAAGGTTGATATCACGACCGAACTGGGTTCGGCGGCAGACAAGGTCATCATCAATGTTGATGTTGAGGAAAAATCAACCGGCGAACTCTCTTTGGGTGTCGGCTATTCGACAACCGATGCGGTTGTCGGCGATATCTCTCTCACCGAACGCAATCTGATGGGGCGTGGCCAGTATCTGCGCCTGTCCACCTCGCTCAGCGCCAAGCGCCAGCAGCTCGATCTGCGCTTTACCGAACCTTATTTCCTCGGCCGCAATGTTTCTTTCGGCGTGGATATCTATGGCACGGAAACCGACCTGACCGGCAGTTCCAGCGCCGGCTTCAAAAGCCGGCAAATCGGAGCGGGGCTTCGCTTTGGTTTCCCGTTATCCGATGATGTGTTCCTGAACACCCGGTATTCGCTGACCCAGGAAAGAATTTCTGATTCCTCACAGGTGATCATCAGTCCGAACCAGACGGATATCAAATCATCGGTGGGTTATACACTTACCTACGACACTCTGGACAATCCGGTCTCCCCGACCGGGGGCTTCAAGCTGCAACTTGATCAGGATTTTGCCGGGCTTGGCGGCGATATCGCCTTTGTCCGCTCGGTTGCCAAAGCGGTTGCCTATCAAAGCCTGTTT
Source organism: Alphaproteobacteria bacterium (assembly GCA_024275895.1). Lineage (GTDB taxonomy): Bacteria > Pseudomonadota > Alphaproteobacteria > Rhizobiales > BM303 > BM303. The sequence continues at coordinate 9,340 of JAJRYE010000097.1, forward strand.
GAAGATGTAATCGGCAGCATTCGTTTGTCCGGTGGTCATATTTTTGGCTGGCGGGGTAAAAATGTCAGGGTATCGGACAGTTTCTTCAAGGGCGGCGATTCCATCCGCGGTTTCGATCAATCAGGCATCGGGCCGCGCATAACAGGTACGGGCGAGGCGCTTGGCGGCAAAACCTTTGTCGTTGCCAATGCCGAGGTTGAGTTCCCGCTTGGATTGCCCAAGAAGTTTGGCATGCGAGGCGCGGTTTTTGCCGATGCGGGGACATTGTTCAACGCGTCCAGAAACGCAAATACTGTCGCGCATGAAGATGACCGCTCCATTCGCGCTTCCGTTGGCGCCTCCTTGCTATGGAGTTCGCCCATTGGTCCGCTGCGTTTCGATTTTGCGAAGGCGCTCAAGAAAAAAGCCTATGACAACACCCGCTTCTTCAACTTCAGCGCCGGTATGCGGTTCTAAACGCTGACCCCGGCCTTGTCTGAACGGAAAACAGGAGATGGGAATGGCTGATCTGGCAAGCGCCGATATCAGGCAGATCATGGATCTGTTGCCGCATCGCTATCCCTTTTTGCTCCTCGACAAGGTGGTTGATATCGATGGCGGAAAATCGGGTACCGGCATCAAGAATGTCACCATCAACGAGCCGTTTTTTCAGGGCCATTTTCCTCAAAATCCGGTTATGCCAGGCGTGTTGATTATCGAAGCCATGGCCCAGACCGCCGGCGTAATCGTCATGCTGGCCGAGGGGGCAGAGGCACAGCCGAAGCTGGTCTATTTCATGTCGATCGAGAAGGCCAAATTCCGCACCCCCGTGCTGCCCGGCGATACGCTGCATCTGCATCTCACTTTAGCGCGCAAACGCGGCCCGGTAGGCAAATTTCAGGCCGAGGCCAGAGTTGACGGCAAGCTGGTGTCGGAAGCGGAAATCACCGCCATGATTGTCGACAAGTAACGCCAATTCGGGACAAGCAAATGCTCTAGCCGCCGAACTGAATAATTGTATCCTGAATTTTCTCGGCTTTGAGCCGGTCAACACTGTTCAGCAATAAATCGGTTCCAGCCTTGGTGTTGATCTGGTTTACCAGCCGGTTGTAATCAGCTTTTTCGGTCACGGAAAGCTGGGACATTTTCCGCGGCGGGGTCAGTTCGCGAATTTGGGTCTGGATATTACGGATATGGTTGATGGAAGAAGCGCTGGTATTGCCGGGCTCAAAACTGCCCAGCAGATTTGCTTCCATGGCGCGCAAACGTTCAAGACGTGCCTTTTGTTCTCCCTGAAGCCTGGGTTCCAGCAACGTGTCCACCTTTTGCATCAGCTCGCTCAAATACCGGTCGTTTTTAACTTCCACATAATCCTTGCCGAGAATCTTGTAAGCATCCCGGTAGAGTCTGGCCCGCTCATCCGCATCCGAAGCGGAAAGCGTCCCGTCCGGCCGCACCCGTCCGTTAATGCGGCCAATTTTTTCCTGAAGGCTGGCCAGTTCCTGCTGCTCGCTGGGCGGCAGGTCAACCCGGTACCCGTTCAGGCGGTCCAGATCGCGCTGTAAACTGGCAACGATCAGCTCATTGGCCTGAACGCCATTTGCCAGCCCGGCGGAAAACAGGGCATCGGCGGTGGCCGGTCCGAAAAAATCCGAAGAACTCCCGAAAAGGGTCGTGCGAACATCCATGGCGCTCTCCTCGTTTTGAAAACAAGTTAACTAGATCGCGCGGAACCATTAATAATGAGTAAACAAACAAAGAGTTCGGGCATCTGGTGCCGGTTAAACATGTCAGGCTTTATTTCCCCCGCATCAGCCTTGCCGCCTTGGGGGCAAAATAGGTCAGTACCCCGTCCGCCCCGGCGCGCTTGAAGGCCATCAGGCTTTCCATCATCATCTTGGTCTCGTCGATCCAGCCGTTATTCGCCGCCGCCATGAGCATGGCGTATTCGCCCGAGACCTGATAGGCGAAGGTGGGCATTTTAAACGCCTCCTTGACGCGCCAGACAATATCGAGATAGGGCATGCCGGGTTTCACCATCACCATATCGGCCCCTTCGGCCACATCAAGCGCCACCTCGCGCAGAGCCTCATCACCGTTGGCCGGCGACATCTGGTAGGTGCGCTTGTCACCCGTCAGGGCGCCGCTTGAACCGACCGCATCGCGGAACGGGCCGTAAAAAGCCGAGGCATATTTGGCGGCATAGGCCATGATCTTGATATTGGTGTTTCCATTCGCCTCCAACGCGGCGCGGATGGCGCCAATGCGCCCGTCCATCATGTCCGAGGGCGCGATGATGTCGCAGCCCGCCGCAACCTGATTGAGGCTTTGTTTGACCAGAATTTCAATCGAGGCGTCATTGACGATTTCGCCGTCTTGCAAAAGCCCGTCCTGACCGTGGCTGGTGTAAGGGTCCAGCGCCACATCGCAGATAATGCCCAGATTGGGGACCTCGGCCTTGATCGCCCGCACCGCGCGGCAGACAAGGTTGTCCGGGTTATAGGCCTCTTCGCCCTCAGGGGTCCGCAGTTCGTTGGGCGTGTTGGGAAAAAGCGCCATTGCCGGGATGCCAAGCTCGGCCGCCTCAACCGCGGCGCGCACCACAAGATCAATACTCAAACGCTCCGCGCCGGGCATGGAGTGCACCGTTTCGCGCGCATTATGCCCTTCCTGAACAAAAACCGGCCAGATGAGATCATCCACCGTAACCGTATTTTCACGCGTCAGACGCCGCGACCAGTCCGCCAGCCGGTTGCGCCGCATCCGGATGGCCGGATATCCCGCCCCCATATGTTTCCCCTGAACCATTTTTAAACTCTTGAAAATCCGATACCCGACATCCTGCTAACTTGACGCGCAGGCTTCTCTCTGGCTTCTATCATGCAAGCATGGCAAGGGCAATTCCCCAGGAGAGCCGGATGGTAGATATCATGACGCGTAAAACGGGTGTAACCCGCAAATCCCCCGATGCGCAGAAAAAGGGCGCGCCGTTGCGATTTATCACCGCAACCAGCCTGTTTGACGGCCATGACGCGGCGATCAACATCATGCGCCGTATCTTGCAGCAGATGGGCGCGGAAGTCATTCATCTGGGCCATAACCGCTCGGTGGCCGAAATTGTCACCGCCGCCATTGATGAGGATGTGGCGGCCATCGCGGTAAGCTCCTATCAGGGCGGCCATATCGAATATTTCAAATATATGATCGATCTTCTGGCTGAGCGCGGCGCGGGGCATATCCGCGTTTTTGGCGGCGGCGGCGGGGTGATTATCCCTGAAGAGATTGAAGAACTTGAAAGCTACGGCGTTTGCCGCCTCTACTCGCCCGAAGACGGTCAGAGCATGGGCCTGAAGGGTATGATCGCCGATATGATGCAGCGCGCCGCGGACGGGGACAAGAAAGCGCGGAAATATGATTTTGAGGCCTTGAGGAACGGTGACCATCTGGCGCTTTCGCATATCCTGAGCGGGTTTGAGAACGCGGCGCTGGATGATGACCTCGGCAACAAAATCCGCCAAAGCGCGCAGAGCGTCAATACCCCCGTGCTGGGCATTACCGGCACCGGCGGCGCGGGCAAATCCTCGCTTACCGATGAACTCATCAACCGTTTGCGTTTCGCCTCCGGCGAGCCGAAAATCGCCGTTCTGGCGATTGATCCCACCAAACGTAAAACCGGCGGCGCGCTTTTAGGCGACCGCATCCGCATGAATGCGATCAGCGCCGACAATATCTTCTTTCGTTCTCTGGCCACGCGGCAAAGCGTAGGTGAAGCGCCGCTCGTCATCCCGGATATAATCGCCGCTTATAAAGTTGCCGGGTTTGATCTGATTATCATTGAGACCCCCGGTATCGGTCAGGGTGATGCCGGCATCGTGCCCTATTCCGATATTTCACTTTATGTCATGACGCCCGAATTCGG
>JAJRYE010000098.1 GCA_024275895.1 Alphaproteobacteria bacterium
AATCTTGCGTCAGCGTGGCACCAAATGGCATCCCGGTGACGGTGTTGGCATTGGCAAGGACCACACGATCTTCGCTGTTGAAGAAGGCCATGTGAAATTCCGGGCCAAGGCCGGTGGCCGTATTTACGTGTCAGTCGAGCCAAAGCAAGCAACTAGGCTGCAAGCAGCCGAATGATACTGGCGGGATGAGCATCCGCCGGGCCCGACCCTGGTGGATGGTTTGCGCAGGAATTTTTTCATTCCAATTGAGGCGGGCAGATGGAGGCGGGCAACCGGCTCCATTTTTGCTTTGTCGGGAATGAGTGAATGCGAGAGATTAAAACAGATCGGCTTATTTTTCGCCCCCTTGGCCCAGACGATGCGGTGGCAGTCTCTTCCCTGGCCGGGGATTGCGAAGTGGCGCGCGGCGAGGATGTTGCCGGTCTTCTCTATCAATTGCACCGAGACGAGTTTTTGCAACGGAAAGTGTCATGAAATTTCTCGATCAGGCGCGCGTATATATCAAGTCAGGAGCCGGCGGTGACGGTTGCCTGAGCTTCCGGCGTGAGAAATATGTCGAATTTGGCGGACCTGACGGCGGTGACGGCGGCAATGGCGGCAGTGTCTGGGTGGAATGCGTCGACAATCTCAACACGCTGATCGATTTTCGCTATCAACAGCATTACAAGGCCGGCCGGGGTGTCGGCGGCATGGGTAAAAACCGCTCCGGCAAATCGGGCGATGATATCGTTCTGAAAGTCCCGCCCGGCACACAGGTTTTCGCCGATGACAATGAAACCCTGCTCGGTGATCTGACCGAGCCCGGCCAGAGGCTGCTTTTGGCCGAGGGCGGCAATGGTGGCTTTGGCAATGCCAGGTTTAAATCATCGGTCAATCAGGCACCGCGGCGGATCAATCCGGGCGAACCGGCTATTGAGGCCGAGGTCTGGCTCAGGCTTAAACTGATCGCGGACGCCGGACTTGTCGGGCTGCCCAATGCCGGAAAGTCGACCTTTCTCGCGGCTGTCAGCGCCGCCAAGCCGAAGATCGCAGATTATCCTTTCACCACGCTGCATCCCAATCTCGGGGTGGTGAAGGTGGGTAATGTGGATTTTGTTCTGGCGGATATCCCCGGTCTGATTGAAGGTGCGCATGAGGGGGCGGGGATTGGCGATCGGTTTCTCGGCCATGTCGAGCGCTGCCGGATCAATCTGCATCTGATTGATGTCACCCATGAAGACCCGGTCGAGGCTTACGACATCATTCGCGGCGAGCTTAAGGCCTACGGCAACGGTCTGGCGGAGAAAATTGAACTTGTGGCGTTGAGCAAATGCGACGCGGTTGTCGAGGATGTGGTAAAGGAAGCGGCTGACCGTCTGGAGCAGCATATCGGTCAGCGTCCATTGCAGCTATCGGCTGTTTCAGGTTTTGGTATCCAGGATGCCCTGCACCAGTTGGGGGCTACGATAAAATCGGCCCAGGATCTTGAGCGGCAGGAAAAATCAGGCGGCCCGGTGATCGAAGAGGGCTGGCGGCCTTGAGGAAAGCGTGACACAGGCGTGATAGTATATGAGTGAAGAGTGGAAAAATGCCCGGCGCATTGTCGTAAAAATCGGCTCGGCCCTGCTTATCAATGCCAAGACTGGCCGTCTCAGACACGATTGGCTGGCCGCACTGGTTGACGATATTGCCGATCTGCGGGCGCAGGGGCGCGAGGTCGTTCTGGTCTCATCGGGTGCGGTGGCACGTGGCAGGCGGATACTAGAGCTTGATTCATCAGCAACGCTTAACCTCTCTCAGGCCCAGGCGTCGGCTGCAGTGGGACAGATCGGCCTGGCACATGCTTACCAGGACCTATTTGACGGGCGCGATCTGGTAACAGCGCAGATACTTCTGACCCTGGGTGACACGGAAGAGCGGCGGCGCTATCTCAATGCCCGCAATACGATCGAGGAACTGCTTTCATTGGGGGCGGTGCCGGTGGTCAATGAGAACGATACGGTCGCAACCAATGAAATCCGCTACGGCGACAATGACCGGCTGGCGGCGCGCGTGGCCAGCATGATCAGCGCCGATTGCCTCGTTATATTGTCGGATATTGACGGTCTTTATACGGCCCCCCCCGGTGAGAGCGATGATGCGGATCATATCGCCGTCGTTGAAGAAATCACCACCGATATCGAAGCCATGGCAGGAGACGCGCCGGATCATTTTTCCAGTGGCGGCATGATCACCAAAGTTGCTGCGGCAAAAATTTCTGTTGGCAGCGGTACGCATATGATCATTACTTCGGGCAAGATCACGCACCCTCTCAAGGCGCTGAGCGATGGTGCCAAGCACACCCTGTTCCGCGCCCATTCCGATCCGGTCACGGCATGGAAAAGCTGGATCGCGGGCAGCCTGGAGCCGAAGGGAAAAATCACCATTGATGCCGGCGCTGTGTTGGCGCTCGCGTCGGGCAACAGCCTTCTACCGGCGGGAGTGATCGGCGTCGACGGCGAATTTGACCGGGGCGATGCGATCATCATCATGTCGCCTGACGGCGATGAGCTCGGCCGCGGATTGTCAACCTATGCAAAGAACGATGCGGAACGTATTATGGGCCGTCAGAGCAGCGAAATAAATGATATACTCGGGTTTGAGGGGCGCGCATGCATTGTTCACCGGGATGACATGGTGCTTAGCGCACGGTAATTTTTTATTTTTGAGCATAAACGGGAAATCCTGAATGGATAAAGCTGTCGAAAAAGAGAGCGAAGTCAAAAGCGTTGAGGCGTTGATGCTCGATATCGGGCGTCGTGCGCGCGCCGCTTCGCATATAATTGCTCTGGCTTCAACCGAGCAGAAAAACGACGCCCTCCGCGCCATGGTGGAGGCATTGCATTCTGCTGCGCCCGACATCCTTCTGGCCAATCAAAAAGACATTGCTGCGGCACAGGAGGCCGGCAAACCGGCAGCCTTTATCGACCGTCTCAAACTCGATGCGGACCGGATCGAGGGCATGGTCAAGGCCATAGAGAGCATTGCCGCACTTGACGATCCGATAGGTGACGTGTTGGCAGAATGGGAACGCCCCAATGGCCTGCGCATAAGCCGCGTGCGCGTACCGCTGGGCGTTATCGGCATCATCTATGAAAGCCGGCCGAATGTGACGGCCGATGCCGGTGCCCTGTCGCTCAAATCCGGTAATGCGGTTATTTTGCGCGGCGGCTCCGACAGCTATCATTCAAGTTCCGCCATTCACCGCGCCATGCAGACCGGATTGCGTGCGGCCTCACTGCCTGAGGACGCGGTGCAACTGGTGCCGACAACGGACCGCGAAGCGGTCGGGGCCATGCTCAAGGGGCTCGACGGCACGATCGACGTCATTGTACCACGCGGCGGCAAAAGCCTTGTCGCCAGGGTTCAGGAAGAGGCCCGCGTTCCGATCTTTGCCCATCTCGACGGCATCTGCCATGTTTATGTCGACGGTCGCGCCAAGTTGAAAATGGCGGTCGATATTGCCGTTAATGCAAAAATGCGCCGCACTGGTATTTGCGGATCGGCGGAGACTTTGCTGGTCGACCATGAGGTGGCCGACAAATATCTTGCCCCGATAATCGAAGGCCTCGTCTCCGAGGGCTGCGAGATACGTGGTGACGAGGCGACACAGAATGCTGATGATCGTGTAAACGCCGCGACCGAGGAGGACTGGGGCACGGAATATCTCGATGCCATTATAGCAGTGCGCGTGGTCGACGGTGTCGAGGCGGCGATTGACCATATTAATTCATATGGCTCGCACCACACGGATTCGATTGTCACGGAAGACCCGAAAGCAGCCAAGACTTTTCTCGAAAAGGTCGATTCCGCGATCGTTCTGCACAATGCATCGACCCAGTTTGCCGATGGCGGCGAATTTGGCATGGGGGCCGAGATCGGGATTGCAACGGGGCGCATGCATGCCCGTGGTCCGGTCGGTGTCGAGCAGCTGACCAGCTTTAAATATGTCGTGCGGGGCAG
>JAJRYE010000099.1 GCA_024275895.1 Alphaproteobacteria bacterium
ATCGCCCATATAATCTTCCGGGGTAACCACCTCGACCTTCATTACCGGCTCCAGAAGTTTCGGACCCGCCTTTTGCACCGCCTCGCGGAAGGCGGCGCGGCCGGCCAGCTCAAACGCCATGACGCTTGAGTCCACATCATGATAGGCGCCGTCGGTGAGCGTCACCTTGACATCCAGAATCGGGAACCCGGCCAGATTGCCGCTGGTTAAAACCGATTTGATGCCCTTTTCCACCCCCGGAATGTATTCCTTGGGAATATTGCCGCCAACGATCTTGTTGATGAATTCATAGCCTTCCCCGGGCTGCTGCGGCTCAATGGTCATTTTCACCCGCGCAAACTGGCCTGAACCGCCGGTCTGTTTCTTGTGAGTGTAATCCACATCGGCGCTGCGGGTGATGGTTTCGCGGTACGCCACCTGCGGCGCGCCGACATTGGCCTCGACCTTGAACTCGCGCCGCATGCGGTCAACCAGAATATCCAGATGCAGCTCCCCCATCCCGGCGATGATGGTCTGGCCGGATTCCTCATCCGTCGAGACCCGGAAAGAGGGATCTTCCTGCGCCAGGCGTTGCAGGGCCATGCCCATTTTTTCCTGATCCGCCTTGGTTTTGGGCTCAACCGCAACCTCGATCACCGGCTCGGGAAACTCCATACGCTCCAGAATAACCTGATGATTGGGATCGCACAGCGTATCGCCGGTTGTCGTCTGCTTGAGACCGGCCAGCGCCACGATGTCCCCGGCATAGGCCGATTTGATATCTTCACGCGAGTTGGAATGCATCAGCAACATGCGGCCGACGCGCTCACGTTTGCCTTTGACCGTATTTATCATATTGTCGCCCGAATTCACCACGCCCGAATAGATCCGGCAAAAAGTCAACGAGCCGACAAAGGGGTCGTTCATCACCTTGAAGGCCAACATGGAGAAAGGCTCATCATCACTGGATTTGCGAACCACATCCTCTTCTGTCCTGACGTCGATACCCTTGATGGCGGCAACGTCAAGCGGTGATGGCATATAATCCACCACAGCATCAAGAAGCGGCTGTACACCTTTGTTTTTAAAGGCTGAACCGCAAAGCACAGGAACAAACAGACCTTCCGTCGTACCCTTACGCACCAGAGCTTTCAGGCGCTCCGTGCTGATTTCCTCGCCCTCAAGATAGGCCTCCATGGCCTCCTCATCGGCTTCAACCGCAATCTCGATCAGTTTTTCACGATACTCCGCCGCCTTACCGGCAAGATCTTCGGAGATACCCTCTTCATGAAATTTGGCGCCAAGGGTCTCTTCATCCCAGACAACAGCCTTCATCTTCACAAGATCAACCAGACCGGCAAAATCGTTTTCAGCGCCGATCGGTAATTGCAGAACAAGGGCGGTGGCCCCGAGACGCTTTTCCACCATCTCTACCGAGCGATAAAAATCAGCACCGATCTTGTCCATCTTGTTGATGAAAACCATGCGCGGAACGCCGTAAGTATCGGCCTGACGCCATACGGTCTCGGTCTGCGGCTCAACCCCGGCATTGGCGTCAATCAGGGCAATCGCCCCGTCAAGTACACGCAGGGAACGCTCAACCTCAATGGTGAAATCCACATGGCCGGGCGTGTCGATAATATTGATGCGCTTGCCATTCCAGAATGTCGTAGTAGCGGCCGAAGTAATGGTAATACCGCGTTCCTGCTCCTGCTCCATCCAGTCCATGGTCGCGGCGCCGTCATGCACCTCGCCGATTTTATGACTCTTGCCGGTGTAATACAGAATCCGCTCTGTAACCGTGGTCTTGCCCGCATCGATATGGGCCATAATGCCGATATTGCGGTAATCTTCTATCGCTGTTTCGCGTGCCATCTTGAATTGACCCTGAAAAACCTTAACGACTACCAGCGATAATGCGAGAATGCGCGGTTGGCTTCCGCCATCCGGTGCGTATCTTCACGTTTTTTAACGGCGGAACCGCGATTATTGGCCGCATCAAGGAACTCGCCCGACAAACGCTCAACCATCGTATCCTCGTTGCGCGCCCGCGCCGCGGCAATAATCCAGCGGATGGCCAAGGCCTGCTTGCGTTCGGTACGGACCTCGACCGGAATCTGGTAAGTGGCGCCGCCTACCCGGCGCGAACGCACCTCGATGGCCGGTTTAACATTTTCCAGCGCCTGATGAAACATTTGCAACGGATCCTGCTTGGCCTTGGCCTCAACCACATCAAGCGCGCCATAGACAATACGTTCGGCAACGGATTTTTTCCCGTCAAGCATGATGAGATTCATGAATTTGGTAAGGACGACATCGCCGAATTTAGGATCCGGGTTGATTTCGCGTTTTTCTGCTCTGTGGCGGCGGGACATGGTGTTTTTCCGTCTCGATGATCTATTGCTGGTTTACTTGGGACGCTTGGCGCCATATTTGGAACGGCGCTGACGGCGGTCGGACACACCTTGCGTATCCAGAACGCCGCGCAGAATGTGATAGCGGACACCGGGCAAATCCTTCACGCGGCCACCGCGGATCAGAACAACCGAATGCTCCTGCAGATTATGCCCCTCGCCGGGGATATAGCTGATGACCTCAAAACCATTGGTCAGACGCACCTTGGCGACCTTGCGCAGCGCCGAGTTCGGCTTTTTCGGTGTAACGGTATAGACGCGGGTGCACACGCCGCGTTTTTGCGGGCACGCCTCCATGGCCGGGACGTTATTGGTAACGACAGGCTTTTTTCGCGGCTTGCGAACCAGTTGATTAATCGTAGGCATCTCTAAATTTCGCCTTTGCCTTTGTCCTGCGGGTCATTTTCCCGCATAAATGAATCCCTGCTCCAAAACATAAAAACCGGGCGAGACGGCAAAATCCTCTTGCCATCCGCTTTCCCTAAACAGAGGACCTCAAAGACTTGATGTCCCCAAGGTCATGAGCTCTTTATGTTTTTGGCTTTTGCCAAACAGCGTCTAGAACCGCGAAACGATTCTACTGCCTGCTCAAGTGGGCGCAACATAGGCGCAGGAGTTATCCCCGTCAAGCCCAAATCAGACCCGCAAACAAATATATACCGAATAAAAACCGGCGCCGGAAACACTCCCGGCGCGGTAATTGTTCTGAAAGTAAAGCCCGATTAATCGGCAGAAGCTTCCTCGCCACCCTCCCCGGCAGCCTCTTCGGCCTCGACGGCCTCTTTGGCCTCGGTGGCCGCCTCAAGCAAAGCCTGTGTCTTGGCCGCTTCTTTTGCGGCAATGGCGGCGGCCTTGTTGCGCTCTTCCAGAATGAGCGCATCGCGGCTGGCGGCAACCTGGCGATGCAGCGCCAGCATGCCGCCCGTGCCCGCCGGGATCAGACGCCCGACGATAACGTTTTCCTTCAACCCTTCAAGATGATCGATCTTGCCGTGAACGGCGGCATCGGTCAGCACTCGCGTGGTTTCCTGGAAAGAGGCGGCGGAGATAAAGCTTCTTGTCTGCAAACTCGCCTTGGTAATACCGAGAAGAACCGGCGTAGATGTAGCCGGTTTTCCCTTGGCTGCAATCACCTTGTCGTTCTCATCGGCAAAATCGAGCCGGTCCACCTGCTCGCCATTGAGGAAGGAGGTATCCCCTGCATCGGTAATCTCCACCTTTTGCAGCATCTGACGCACAATGACCTCGATATGCTTGTCATTGATGGTCACGCCCTGCAAGCGGTACACTTCCTGAATTTCCTTCACCAGATAAAACGCAAGCTCCTCAACCCCCTTGATCGCCAGAATATCATGCGGCGCCGGGTGGCCCTCGATCAGGTATTCGCCTTTTTCGATAAAGTCGCCTTCCTGAACATGCAGATGGGTACCCTTGGTGATGAGATATTCCGCCGGCGCCTGGGTCTCGTCCTCCGGAACAATCGAGATGCGGCGCTTGTTTTTATAATCACGGCCAAATTTGACATAGCCGTCAATTTCCGCGATCACGGCGCAATCCTTGGGCCGGCGCGCCTCGAACAGCTCGGCAACCC
>JAJRYE010000100.1 GCA_024275895.1 Alphaproteobacteria bacterium
AATACCTGCATGGCGGGGGCGCGGATTTTCGGCAACTTGAATGATCCCGAAAGCGAGATCTCAAAGATGATCGCCAGCAACCCGGTCACGGTTCTGCGGCAGGAAATGGGCACCGAGCCCAATGTCTATTACATCGAGGCCGATTATTCCGACCCGAAGATTCCGGGCGAACGGATCGACTATATCCGCGTCGATACTCACCGGCGCAATCTAGAAAGGGTCTAGCCATGAGCGACAACCTGGTATGGGGCTGGATTAACATCACTTATATTTTCCTCGGCGGATTGGCTGCCGGTGCGTTTTTCATCAGTGCGTTATTTGTCCTCAGCGGCAAGATGAACAGCTCCCGCTTTGCCGCCGCCCGCTATGGTGCCCTGCTGGCGCCGGTCGCCGCCATCATTGGCGGATCGCTGCTGCCGATGGAGCTGGGTCATCCCTTCCGCGCCTGGCGGGTCTATCTAAACTTCGCGCAAGGTTGGGAATCGCCGATGTTTTACGGTGCCTGGCTGCTTCTTCTGTTTATCATTACCAGCAGCCTCTATGCCCTGACATTTCTGACCACGCCGCGCTTTTTATCATCACCCGCCTTCTCGCCCCTGCAACCGGTCTGGCGATTGTTGCCCTTCATGTCTGACGATGACAGCGATGAAGGCTTCGGTCAGGACCGCAAGGGCGTGCGGAACACCCTGGCCTGGACCGGGCTGATTATCGGCATGTTTCTCGCCCTCTATTATGGTGTGCTCCATGCCGGAATGCCGTCGCGGCCGTTCTGGAACTCGCCGATATTGCCGCTGCTGTTCCTGTTCTCCGCCTACGGCACCGGTGTCGGCGGGGTCATCCTCCTGCGCAGCCTGCTTCACAGTAAAAGCAGTGATCCAGAGCTTGAGGCGCAATACCGTGAAAGCGGTAACCGGCTTTTGGTCTGGGTTCTTGTTCTGGCTCTCAGCCAGCTCGTGCTGGTTGCGTTTTTTATATTGTTCGGCGCCGGCTTTGGCACGCTCAGCGTCGCCCGTGCTCTATCGGTCATCCTGCCGGGCGGACCGCTGGCGCTCGACTTCTGGCTGTGGGTGGTGTTTGTCGGGCTCATTCTGCCGGTCCTGATTGCGCTGGTCTATATGGTGCCGGATAGTTTCAAAAGCATCAGGTTTTTATCGCCAGGGACGGCCGAAGTCGTTTTGTCTGTCGCCCTGTTGTGGGGCGGATTCATGCTCCGCCATGTTGTGGTCATTGCCGGCCAGATCACCGGGCCTGTCGGAATCTAAGGTGAAAGAGCCGGAATTTAAGGTGAAACAAATGCTTAATCGTCGCAATTTTCTCAAACTAGGTGCTGCTGTTACGGCCTCTTCGGCCGCTCTAACCGGAGGTGATGCGCTCACCCCGGCCCAGGGTGCGCTGATCGAAGGCGGCCGGGATTTTTCACCGCTTACAGGAAAGGAGCGAAAGGCCATCGCCAGCGCCTGCTGGCAATGCGTCAGCCGCTGCCCGATCATCGGCTATGTCGAACATGGGCGGCTGGTCAAGATCGAAGGGCAACCCAATTCGATCCGCACCGCGGGAAAGATATGTGCAAAATCCCAGGCCGGTCTCAATCAGGTCTATGACCCTGACCGCATCCTCTACCCCCTGCGCCGGGTCGGCAAGCGTGGCGAGGGCAAGTGGAAGCGTATCAGCTGGGACGAGGCTCTTGGCGAAATCGCCGGTCGGTTGAAAAAACTGCGCGATGACGGCACGCCGGAGAAATTCATGTTCCATTACGGCCGCATGAAGGCCAGCTCCAGCAAGTTGATCAAAAGCCTGTTCCTCGCCACTTACGGCACCAAGACCATCGGCAATCACACCTCGATCTGCGAAGGTGCGAAATGGGTCGGTCAGGAATTGACCTGGGGCAAGCACTATGACAACTGGGATTTCGACAACAGCAAATATGTGCTCAATTTCGGCTCGAACGTCTTCGAAGCCCACACCAATCATGTCTCGGAAGCGCGCAGGCTTGTCGAGGCGCTGGCCGACAACCGCGCCAAGATGGTGACCTTCGATGTCCGGCTCTCCAATACGGCGGCGCGTTCGCATGAGTGGGTGCCGGTCAAACCGGGCACCGACATCGCCGTTATTCTGGCCATGTGCAACGTCATCATGAGCGAAGATCTTTACCGCGGCGAGGGCGA
>JAJRYE010000101.1 GCA_024275895.1 Alphaproteobacteria bacterium
AGCGGTTTTTCAATTTCGCGCAAAATCCGCCCGTAAAGCCCGTTCGGCGGCATGCCGTTTTCAAACAGCGCAAACTCCCTGGCCAGATATTGCTCCACCAGCTCGCCCAGATTATCACCGGGCTGAAATTCAAGCCGGGAAGCCGGGGCGCCCGGCTGCGTTTCGGCAAGCTCGGCGCTGACCAGATCAGCCGTAATTGTATCCTGGGCGTAAAGCGCCGTCAGACGGCGCACCAGATTTTCCAGCTCACGCACATTTCCCGGCCAGCTATGACGCTGCATGCGCTCAAGGGCGGACTGGTCAACCGCCTTGGCCGGCAAATCCTCATCCCGCGCCTGTTTGAGAAAACTGCGCACCAGATCGGGAATATCCTCCAGCCGCTCGCGCAGCGGCGGGATGCGGATGGGAACCACATTGAGGCGGTAAAACAGATCCTCGCGAAACCGCCCCTGACGGATCTGGTCTTGCAGATTCTGGTTTGTCGCCGCGATAATCCTGACATCGGTGCGGATGCTCCTTGAGCCGCCAACTGTTGTGTATTCACCTTCTTGCAGCACCCGCAACAGGCGGGTTTGCGCATCCATCGGCATATCGCCGATCTCATCCAGAAACAGCGTCCCGCCCTGAGCCTGCTCAAAGCGGCCCGAATTGCGCGCCGTTGCGCCGGTAAAGGCGCCTTTTTCATGCCCGAAAAGCTCCGCCTCGATCAGCTCACGCGGGATCGCCGCCATGTTCACCGCCACGAACGGCCCCTTGCGGCGCTTGCCAAAGTCATGCAGCGCTCTCGCTACAAGCTCCTTGCCGGTGCCCGACTCACCCAGAACCATAACCGTGAGATCCGTCTGCATCAGCCGCGCCAGCGCCCGGTAGACATCCTGCATAGCGGCCGAACGCCCGATCAGGGGCAGATTTTCACTCTCCGCCTCATCAGCCGTCGCCGGGTCTTTTTCCTGCCGCGCATCGAGCGCCCGCCGGGTGACATTGAGCAATTCATTCAGATCAAACGGCTTGGGCAGATATTCATACGCCCCCTGTTCGGTTGCCGTCACCGCCGTCATGAAGGTGTTCTTGGCCGACATGACGATAACCGGAAGCTCGGGGCGCGCCTTTTTGAATTTTGGCAGCAGATTGAAAATATTTTCATCCGGCATGACCACATCTGTGACCACCACATCGCCTTCCCCCTGAGACACCCAGCGCCACAGCGTCAGGGCGTTGCCGGTCACCCGCACATCATACCCGGCGCGGGTAAAGGCTTGCGAAAGCACGGTGCGGATGGAAGTGTCATCATCCGCCACAAGGATTGTGGCGCAATGATTATGCTCGCTGACACTCATGATTCTGACTCTTCACAGATAGGCAGCAGGACCCGGAAAACGGTTTTTCCCGGCGTGGATTTGCATTCGATCACACCGCCGTGCAGATCGACAATCCGCGCCACCAGCGCCAGTCCCAGTCCCGTGCCCGATGTCTTGGTGGTCACAAACGGATCAAACAGATTGTGCATCAACTCCTCCGGCACGCCGGGGCCGGTATCGGTGACGCAAAATTCCAGCGGCAGATTGACCTGCTCCCTGGCGCCGGGAACCGAAAGCCGCATTCCGGGCCGGAAAGCAGAAGTCAGCCCGATTTTGCCCGGTTTACCGGACTGATTGATCGATTCCGCAGCATTCTTGACCAGATTCAAAAACACCTGCACCAGCTGGTCCCGGTTTCCGGATACACTGGGCAGGGACGGATCGTAATCCTCGCTAATGGCAATATTGGAGGCAAATCCGCTGCTGGCGAGCTTGTAAACATGGTGCAAAACCCGGTGCACATTCACCGGCAGGCGCTCGATAGTGCGCGAATCGCCAAAGGCATCCATCCGGTCAATCAGCCGGACAATCCGGTCGGCCTCATCGCGGATCAGCCGTGTTAAAGTGCGGTCATCCTCGCCCAGCGACATCTCCAGCAATTGCGCCGCGCCGCGAATGCCCGAGAGCGGGTTCTTGATTTCATGC
>JAJRYE010000102.1 GCA_024275895.1 Alphaproteobacteria bacterium
CGGTCTTGATGTCATGGATCTGGTGGCGAGGAACCTTGCCGCCAATCTTGCCCCCGGCGATCCGGGGTTGAAATTCGCCACGCTGCCAACCGCTGAAGCTGAAATGCTGGCGCGCGGACAGCTGGGGCGCAAATCCGGCGGCGGATTTTACAAGATGACCAAAAACGACGACGGCAGCCGCTCCAAGGAAACGTTCGATCCGGAAAAGAACGTGTGGCGACCGGCGATCGAGGTGACGCTTACCGAAGATCTATCCCGCGCCGAGACCCTGCTTTTCTCCGGCCGCGGCGCTAAAAGCCCTGAAGCGGAATTCGTCACCAAGGTTCTGGGGGGGACGCTTCTTTATGCCGCCGGCCTGGTGCCTGAGATCGCCGATGACATCGTCAATATCGACCGGGCGATGCGATGGGGCTTTGCCTGGAAAGACGGCCCCTTCCAGCTCATGGACCGTATTGGCCCCAAAAAACTCATTGCTCGGCTTGACGAGAAAGGCAGGCCCCTGCCGAAAATGCTTCAGGTGCTGAAGGATGCGGGGGAAACGAATTTCTACCGCAATAACGGTGCGGAATTCCTCGGGGTCGACGGGGTGTGGGCCAAGGTGCCGGCAGAATAAAGGGTCGTCGGAAACATGGAAAAAATCGTACGCAATCCTGCCTCGGGAATTTACAAAGCAACGGATGATTACATCCATGCCCTTGAGGTTCGGGGATCTTCCAGCCTCTTGTTCGTGAGCGGCACGATGGGGCTTGATCAAAACGGGGTTGCTGGAAAAACCCTTGAAGATCAACTGGATCTCATATGGTCCAATTTCAGGGCGATATTGAAGGATGCCGGTATGTCGGTGGACAATATCGTGCGCATAACCAGCTATTTGCGAGAGGCGTCTTATGCCGAAGCCAACCAGGACGCGCGGGTTGCGGCCTTGAACGGCCGGGTGGTGCCAACAACAACCATCGTTGCTCAAACACTGGTCAGTGACTGGCTGGTCGAGGTGGAGCTCATTGCGGCGGCGTAAAGTGTTGACGGGCTGACATCGTGATTGCAGTGCTGGCTTTTCGCCTATTGATTCCTCTTAGTTGAATTTATTTTGCTCTTGACATAATACCATTTGGTATTATTTAATCATAGCACCAAATGGTATTATAAAGGATTGAGCATGATGATATCCGCCGAGCAAGGCGCGTTCAGGGCCCTGGCCGACCCGACGCGGCGGCAGATCCTTAAATATCTGGACGCGGCGGACATGACGATCGCGGAAATTTCAGGCCGCTTCGACATGACAAGGGGCGCGATCAAAAAGCATCTGGTCATTCTTGAGGAGGGCCGGCTGATATCGGTCCGAACCGCCGGCCGCGAGCGCATAAATCATCTTGAACCCCGGGCGATGAAATCGGTGTCCGACTGGCTCGGCTATTTCGACCGGTTCTGGGATGACCGGCTTGATGACCTGAAAACCGCAATTGAAAACGAACACAGAGATAAAAAGGAAATTCCAGAATGACTGACACAATCATTACAAAATCGGTGTTTTTTTCCGCCTCGCGCGAAACCGTCTGGGCGTTCCTTACCGAAAAGGAGAAGCTCGCCCTGTGGTTTCATCCC
>JAJRYE010000103.1 GCA_024275895.1 Alphaproteobacteria bacterium
TATCGGGCCATGATCTTGCGTTGATGTCATCATCGACGATGATGAGGAATTTGGTGTAGCTGAACTGGGCCAGCCATGACCACAGCCCCATCATGATGCGGCGGGCATGGCCGGGATATGCCTTTTTGATGGCGACAACGCCGATGCGGTAGGAGCACCCTTCGGGAGGCAGCCAGAAATCGGTAATCTCGGGGAATTGCTGTTGCAGGAGGGGGATGAAAACCTCGTTCAGCCCTTGGGCGATCACCGAAGGCTCGTCCGGTGGGCGGCCGGTGAAGGTGGAAAGATAGATGGGGGTGTTGCGCATTGTGATGGCGGTCAGGCTGAAAACCGGAAAGGGTTCCACCGCGTTGTAATAGCCGGTGTGATCGCCGTAGGGGCCCTCGGGCGCGGTCTCGCTTGCGCTGACATAACCTTCCAGAATGATCTGTGCCCTGGCCGGGACCATGAGCGGTATGGTTTTGGCGGCGACAAGATCAAGACGTTTTTTGCGCAGCAGGCCGGCATAGTGATATTCCGACAGATTATCGGGGATGGGCGTTACCGCCGCCAGAATAGTGGCCGGGTCGGCGCCAATGGCGACAGCGACCGGCATATCCTTGCCCCTGGCGGCCCATAAGCGGTGGTGCCGGGCGCCGCCGCGATGCTCAAGCCAGCGCATCAGGGCGCGTTGTTTGCCCTGAACCTGCATGCGGTAAATGCCAACATTATAAGAGCTTGTGTCCTCGTTATCGGGCGGGCGGGTGATCACCAGCGGCCAGGTGATGAGCGGCGCGGGCTCGCCGGGCCAGCAGGTCATGACGGGCAGGGCTTCAAGGTTGATTTCCTCGCCGGTGAAGATTTGCGCCTGCGCCGGGGCGGAGCGCATGATACTGGGCTTCATGGCCAGCACGGATTTGAACTGCGGGAATTTGTCCATGGCCTGGCGAAATCCGTGTACCGGGCCGGGTTGTTTTAAAAAGGCGAGCTCGTTCCCCAGAGCGCGCAGGGCGCTTTGCTCGCAGCCCAGCCCCCAGGCGGTGCGCTGCATGGTGCCGAACAGATTGGCCAGAACCGGGATCGGGCTGATGGAGCCATCCTTGCGAATCGGTTTTTCAAATATGACCGCCGGACCGCCGTTTTCAATCAGCTTTTTAAGGATTTGCGTCATTTCCAGGACTGTGGAGACCGGCCTGCCGATGCGGACAAGCTGATCCTGCTCTTCCAGAAAGGCCAGAAAGGCTTCAAGGGAGAGAATATTTTTTCGCTCTAAGCTCATGGCGTGCTACATTCAGGTCTGCAAGGCGGGTGGGCCTTGATAATAATCAATGAGCCCCGCCTGATGAGTGTTACCCATCAGGATTAATATGATAGTGAGCAAGAAATCCAGCGATACTTCCAATAGCTCAAATTCGGTTGAGGGTGCCCCGGAGCATTTCCTTTCCGGGTTGCCGGTGCCTGTTTGGCCGCTCAGACCGGTTTTTTCCCGGCTGATCCGGGCGCTGAGCATTCGTCATCCGGCGCTGTTTGAGCGCCTGGGCGGGTATGGCCGGAAGGTGTTCGTGATTGATCCGGTTGATATGCCGGTGGTGTTGCAACTGGCGCCGGATGCCTTTGATCCAAAACTGGTGCCGTTTGCACGCAGGGATCTGCCGGAGGCTGATGCGGTGATTTCGGGTGAATTCATGTCTCTTGTGCGGCTGGTGAGCGGCAAGGCGGATGGTGATGCGCTGTTTTTTTCCCGCGAGCTTGTCATCAAGGGCGATACCGAGGCGGTTCTGGCGCTGCGCAACGCCATTGACGATATGGATATTGATCTGGCCGAGGAGATTGAAAACCTGCTTGGCCCCTTTGGCGCGCCGCTTAAATTCGCCCGCGGGCAGATTGAGTTTGCGGCGGAGAAGTTGCAAAAAGCGCAAAATTCGCTGCTGGCTCCGGCGTTTGAGCGCATCGACAAGCTGGAGCGTGAAATCGCGCAAATCAAACGCGGTACGGCTGGAAAAGGGCGCGTGCGCAAGGCCAAAAAACCTGAAAGCAACGCTTCATGAGTGTTCTTGAGCTTGTCTGTCCGGCGGGGACGCCTGCATCCTTGCGCACGGCGGTGGATGCAGGTGCCGATGCGGTCTATGCCGGCTTTAATGACGAGACCAATGCGCGTAATTTTCCGGGGTTGAATTTCAACCGGCGCGAGCTGGGGCAATCCATATCTTACGCCCATGATCACGGGGCGAAGGTTCTTGTGGCGGTCAATTCTTTTGCCCGCGCCGGGGCGCCGGGTCCGTGGCGGCACGCCATCGACGATGCGGCGCGCCTTGGGGCCGATGCGGTGATTGTGGCCGATATCGGGGTGGCCGCCTATACGGCAGGTGCGCACCCCGATTTGCGGTTGCATCTTTCGGTGCAGGCCTCGGCGTCGAGCCCCGAGGCCATCCGCTATTATATTGAGGCTTTCGGGGTCAAACGGGTGGTGCTGCCGCGGGTTTTGAATGTACCGGAAATCGCCGCCCTCAATGCACAGATTGATTGCGAGACGGAAGTCTTCGTGTTCGGCGGGCTGTGCGTGATGGCGGAGGGGCGCTGTTCGCTGTCTTCTTATATCACCGGCAAGTCGCCCAATATGAACGGAGTATGTTCGCCCGCCAGCCATGTTGCCTATGACGAGGAAGACGGCGAGATGGTCTCAAGGCTGGGTGGTTTTACCATCAACCGTTTTGGCGCGGATGAAACGGCCGGATACCCGACCTTGTGTAAGGGGCGGTTTTCTTCTGGCGGCAAGGCGTCTTATGTATTTGAGGACCCGGTTTCATTGAATGCGATCGATGTTTTGCCGGATATTTACAAGGCCGGGGTGACCGCGCTCAAGATCGAGGGGCGCCAGCGCGGGCGGGCCTATATCCGCAAGGTGGTTGAGGACTTCCGCCGCGCCGTCGATGCGCTTGAAGCGGATGCGCCGATGCCGGCTCAGGATCTGGATCATCTGAGCGAGGGGCAGGCGCAGACCGCCGGGGCTTATAAAAAGATCTGGCGATAAGGCGAAAATGATGACTGGGAAAAATCGCGGCAAGTTAACTCTCGGACCGGTGCTGTTCAACTGGGCGCCGGAGGTCTGGCGGGATTTTTATTTTCGTATTGCCGATGAAGCTGATGTGGATATTGTCTATCTGGGCGAGACGGTGTGTTTGAAACGCATGCCGTTTATCGAGCCGCATCTGGCCGATGTTGCCGGACGGCTTGAAGCGGCGGGCAAGGAAATTGTCTTTTCCACCCTTGCGCTGGTGATGAATGTTCAGGAGCGCAAAGCCCTGGCCGCTATTGCCGGCGGCAATGATTCCGGCGGCGGTGATTATTGTGTCGAGGCCAATGATATCGCCGCGCTTGGCGCTCTGGCCGGGCGGGCGCATGTGATCGGCCCTTATGTCAATGTCTATAACGAGGATACGCTGGCGCATCTGGCGCGGGGAGGGGCGAGGCGCATCTGCCTGCCGCCGGAACTGCCCGAGAGCGCCATGGAACCTTTGGGCAAGGCCGCAAAATCCTCAGATGTGGAACTGGAGGTTTTTGCCTTCGGGCGTATGCCGCTGGCGGTCTCGGCGCGGTGCTATCATGCAAGATCGCATAATCTGTCGAAGGATAACTGTCAGTTTGTTTGCGATCAGGACAAGGACGGTCTGGCGCTGAAAACGCTGGATGACGAGGATTTTCTGGCCATTAACGGCATCCAGACCATGTCGCATTCGGTGCAAAATCTGCTGCCTGATCTCCGGCGGCTCGATATTCTGGGAATTTCCCATTTTCGCCTCTCCCCCCATAGCTGCGATATGGTTCAGGTGGCGCATCTCTTTCGCAAGGTGCTGGATGGCGCAATGGATGCGGATGAGGCTTCGGGGGGGTTGGCGCAGAGTGGTTTTGGCGCGCCGTTCTGTAACGGCTATCTGCACGGGCAGGCTGGAAAGGACTGGCAAAAGCGGCTTTAGAATGGTTGACAAGGCCGCTTTGAAGGGGCTCTAAGAACAGGTACAAAGTTCGGGAGGCTGAGCCAGATGTCGATCCGTTTTGTCCGCACATTTATCCATGTCGCGCGTCTGGGGAGTTTCTCGGCCGCTGCGCGCGCGCTGGGGACGACCCAGTCCACGATCTCGTTGCAGATGAAATCGCTGGAAGCGGAAATGAATGCGGAGCTGTTTGACCGCTCCGAGCGCCGCCCGACCATCAACGGGCGCGGCCATGCCTTTTTGGAGCGCGCCGAAGAGGTTGTGCGGCTTTATGACCAGCTCGGGCTGGCGGTAACGGGCTATGATGATCTGGCCGGTTCGCTGAAATTCGGCGCCGTGGGCTCTGTCGCCACCGGTATCCTGCCCGAAGCCCTGCGGCGTCTGCACGAGGCACACCCCAGTTTGCAGACGCAGGTGACTTGCGGTCTCTCGGCCGATCTTGTGATGCAGGTGGATTGCGGCGATCTTGATGCGGCGATTGTAAGCTCGCCGCCCTCGGCGCTGGCGCCAAATCTGGTGTGGACGCCGGTTAATGATGAGCCGCTGGTGGTGATCGCGGCCAAAAATTCAGGCTCCGAGAAGGGGCGCGAATTGCTTGAAAACCAGCCCTTTATCCGCTTTGACCGCAAGGCCTGGGCCGGGCGGTTTATCGAGCGGATGCTGCGCAAACATGAAATTCATGTCAACGGGATCATGGAGCTTGATTCGCTGGAGGCGATCTCCTTGATGGTCGCGCGGGGGCTGGGCGTCTCCCTCGTGCCGCAGCGGCCGATCAAAAAGCCGTTTCCGGCCTCGCTCCGGATTATGCCGTTTCAGGGCGGGAGCGTCCGCCGCTCGATCGGCATGGTGACGCGCACGGGCTCTAGCTGCGCCCGGCTTATCGAGGCCCTGTATAAAATCCTTGCCGGAACGGTTGCGGCCTCGCGAATCGAATAACCGTTATTTTACAAGATCACCATGAGAAAATTTTATGAAGTTTGATCTGGTAGTTGATAAGAGTTTTGGATAAAGTCTTGTTGTGGCTAAAAATAGTCAAGAATGTCCTGGAGGCCATCAAATCAAGTAACCCGTTCAAATCAAGGAACTCATTGGGAGGAATACAAATGAAGTTGAAACTCGCTGGAATTATCGCAGCTGCCGGTTTCGCCGCCATGGCGACAACGGGGGCCAGCGCCAAAGACCAATTCGTCAGCATCGGCACCGGCGGTGTCACGGGCGTATACTATCCGACAGGCGGCGCGATCTGCCGTCTGGTCAACAAGACCCGCAAAAAGCACGGTATTCGTTGCTCGGCCGAATCAACCGGCGGTTCGATTTACAACATCAACACCATCCGCTCCGGCGAATTGCAGTTTGGTGTTGCCCAGTCCGACTGGCAGTATCACGCCTATAACGGCACGTCCAAGTTCAAGGACAAGGGCCCGTTCAAGAAACTCCGGGCTGTTTTTTCGGTTCATGCCGAGCCGGTGACAATTCTTGCCCGCGATGATTCGGGCGTCAAGAATATCACTGATCTTAAGGGCAAGCGGATGAATATCGGCAACCCGGGTTCGGGTACGCGCGGGACGTGGGAAGTTATCGAAAAGGCTCTTGGCTGGAAACGTTCCGACCTGAAACTGGCCGCGGGCATGAAATCGGCCGAGACCGGCGCGGCGCTTTGCGATGGCAAGATCGACGCCTATTTCTGGCTGGTCGGTCATCCGTCGGCCCTGACGCAGGAATCGCTGGCTTCTTGCGCCTCGCATCTGGTGAATGCAACCGGACCGGCGATCGACAAGCTGGTGGCTGACAATCCCTATTACCGCAAGGCGACCATTCCGGCGGGCATGTATAACAACAAGGAAGACATCAAGACCTTTGGCGTCGGCGCCACTTTCGTGACCAGCGCCGATGTTCCTGAAGATGTTGTCTATGTTGTGGTCAAATCGGTATTCGACAATATCGACCAGTTCCGCAAGCTGCATCCGGCGTTCCGTCATCTTGATCCCAAAGCCATGATCAAGGACAGCCTTTCGGCTCCGTTGCATCGCGGCGCGATCAAATATTACAAGGAAAAAGGCTGGATGTAATCTGGACCTTATTTGCGGGGAGGCTTCATGCCTTCCCGCTTTTTTTTATCTGAATACACCCCAATAAAGTGCAGGGCCGGGGGCTTTGCGCGCTGAACAGGAAAAGTCCTGTACGAATAATAAAAGGGGAATCCAAGGGGAAACACCATTGTAAAAGGTGTTCACGGGAGTGAAAGAAATGGCTGACAACCAACCAATGTCAAAAGCTGACGAACTCGTCGCCGAGGTTGAATCCGGCGCGCGGAATCCACAGGGGTGGCAGAGAGCCCTGATACCGGTTATCTGTCTGATCTGGGCATTGTATCAACTCTATATCGCCTCGCCGCTGCCTTCCTTGCTGACCGAGATGACGCGAATTGATTTCTTTTTATTCATCGGCAATCTGTCGATTTCGCGCAAAATCCATCTTATGTTCGCGCTGGTTCTGGCGACCATGGCCTTTCCGCTGTTCAAGTCAAGCGTGCGCGACCGGATCCCGTGGTATGACTGGATCATGCTGGTGCTGGGCTCGGGCTCTATCCTCTATATGATATTCATGGATGCCAATATCGCTGACCGCGCCGGTGATTTCGTGCACCCCAATATTCCCATCGACATGACCGTGGCGCTTGTCGGTATTTTTGTTCTGATCTGGGCGGTTTACCGCTCGCTAGGGCTGCCGCTGGTGGCGGTGGCCGGCATTCTGGCCGCCTATGTTTTTATCGGCGGCGGCAACTGGGGCGGGGCCTCATTCATTAAGGGTACCTGGCATTTCTGGATGCAGGAAGAGGGCGTGTTCGGCAAGCCCCTGGCGGTGTCCACACAGATGATCTTTCTGTTTGTGCTGTTTGGCGCCATTCTGGAAAAAGCCGGCGCGGGGGGGTATTTTATCAAGATTGCCTTTGCGCTGCTGGGTCATTTCCGCGGCGGTCCGGCAAAGGCCGCCGTTATCGCCTCGGCATTGAGCGGGCTGTATTCGGGCTCGTCCATCGCCAATACGGTGACTACGGGTACCTTCACGATCCCGCTGATGAAGCGCACCGGGTTTTCAGCCGAAAAAGCCGGCGCGGTGGAGGTGGCCTCCTCGACCAACGGCCAGCTGATGCCGCCCGTTATGGGCGCGGCGGCGTTCCTGATCGCGGAGTTTACCGGGGTTGAGTACACAACCTTGCTCAAACATGCGCTGATCCCGGCCATCGTCAGCTATATCGCGCTGATTTACATCGTGCATATCGAAGCGTGCAAGCTGAACCTGAAGGGGCTGCCCAAGCCGCCTTCATCGCTCACATTCGTGCGCAAGATGATGGGGTTCCTGTCTGGCTTCATCGGTATATCGGTGCTGTTTATCATCGTGTATTACACCCTCGGGTTCATCAAGGAAGCCTATCCTGGCATCTCGATCTATGCGGTTATGTCCATCGCCTTCGTGGCCTATATGGTTCTGGCCTGGATGGCCTCGCGGCATCCCGATCTGGAGGTCGATGATCCCAATGCGCCCATTCTGGAATTGCCCAAGGCAGGCGAAACAGCCATAACGGGGCTCTACTACCTGCTGCCGATCATTATCCTGCTGTGGTGCATTTTGCCGACGCCGGACCGGC
This sequence comes from Alphaproteobacteria bacterium, assembly GCA_024275895.1. Classification (GTDB taxonomy): domain Bacteria; phylum Pseudomonadota; class Alphaproteobacteria; order Rhizobiales; family BM303; genus BM303. Next base: position 7,621 of record JAJRYE010000103.1, read on the forward strand.
TTTCTCCGGCACTCTCGGCGTTTTACGCCTGTCTGGCGATGATCTTCATCGCCGTGACGCAGGATTTCGTCAAGGGGGTGTTCCGCGGCGATCATCATTATGTGCGCAATTTCACCAAGGGAATCGAGAATGTGACCGAAGGCATGATCGGGGGGGCGCGCAACATGATCTCCATCGGCATTGCCACTGCGGCGGCCGGGGTTATCGTGGGCGCCATCTCGCTCACCGGCGCGCATGCCATGGTCGGCGAATTTGTCGAGTTCCTCTCCGGCGGCTCCTTGCTGCTGATGCTGGTGCTGGTGGCGATCATGAGCCTTATTCTGGGCATGGGGCTGCCGACAACGGCGAATTATCTGGTGGTTTCATCCCTGATGGCGCCGGTGATCGTGGTGCTGGCGGCCAAATCCGGCCTGATCCTGCCATTGGTGGCGGTGCATCTGTTCGTGTTCTATTTCGGCATTCTGGCGGATGACACGCCGCCGGTGGGGCTGGCCGCCTATGCGGCGGCGGCAATCTCGAAGGGCGATCCGATCAAGACTGGTATTCAGGGCTTTGCCTATGATATCCGTACGGCGCTGCTGCCGTTCCTGTTCCTGTTCAACACCGATTTGCTGCTGATCAATGTGGGGCCGTTTCAGGCGATCCTTGTGTTTGTCATAGCGACGATCGCGATGATGCTGTTTGCCGCAGCAACCCAGGGCTGGTTCTTTACCAAAAGCCGGATATGGGAATCGGTCGCCTTGCTGCTGATTGCCTTCACCTTGTTCCGGCCCGGATTCTGGCTTGACTATATCTCGCCGCCCTTCCATTCACAGCCGGGCTTTGAACTTAAAACCCTGGCGGCGGAATTGCCGGAGGATACGGTGATTCATTTGCGGATCGTCGGGCCGGGATTTGACGCCGACAAGATGAACAACACCAGCGTCGCCATTAATCTGGGTAAAAAGGACGATTGGGACATGCGGCTTGAAGCCGCCGGTTACAAGTTCTTTGAGGAAAACGGCAAGCTCATTTTTGACGGCTTCACCTGGAACTTCAAGGACAAGGAGTTGAAAAAACGCTTTGCCGAACAGTTCACCATGAGTGATCCGGACAACCCCTTGTATGTTGACATGGTCAAGAAGCCGAATGAGCGCATGCCCAAGGAGCTGTTCTACATCCCGGCTCTGTTGCTGCTGGCATTCATCATCATGATCCAGAGACGTCGTCATCGTACCTTCAGGCCCGAAGGCGAAACCGCTGCGGCATAGAAAAAGGGAGACACTGCAAATGTATACATCCATACTGTTGCCGATTGATACCGGGCATTCATCTTCATGGCAAAAGGCGGCGCCAACCGCGGTTAATCTCGCCAGGAGCGAAGGCGCTAAAATCCATGTGATGACGGTTATTCCCGATTTCGGCATGTCGGTGGTCGGGAGCTTCTTTCCGAGCAATTTCGCCGATGATGCCCTTAAGGCGACCGCGGCGGAACTGGACAAGATTGTAGCCGGTATCATTCCGCCGGAACTTCTGGCGGGGACTCATGCGGTGTCCGGCACCATCTACAAGCGCATTCTCGTCAAGGCTGAAGAGCTGGGCTGTGATGTGATTGTGCTGGCCTCACACCGGCCGGAAAAGGCGGATTATCTGCTGGGACCGAATGCGGCGCGCATTGTGCGCCATGCCAATTGTTCGGTGTTTGTGGTGCGCTGAAGCCGCCGTTGAACCGATGGGACTTTACCGGGGCGGCCATTGGTGAAAACCACTGGCCGCCCCTTTTGTTAACCCCCGGAAAATTTAAACTTCAACTTCCGTTTATCTCGTTTTCCAATGAGTATGAATGCATGTAACTATCCCCTCCGGAGTTGGTATGATGAGCGTTGACGAGAACCACGGCCCGCTCGCGGGCCTGTGTGTACTGGATTTAAGCCGGATTCTGGCCGGGCCGACACTGACCCAGAATCTGGGTGATCTGGGCGCGGATGTGCTTAAGATCGAGCGCCCCGGCACGGGCGACGATACCCGTAAATGGGGCCCGCCTTATCTGGATGCAGCGCAAGAGGGGCAGCCGGGCTGGTCGGCCTATTATCTGTGCGCCAATCGCAACAAGCGCTCGGCGGCGATTGATATTTCCACGGCGCAGGGACAAAAGCTCGTTCGCACGCTGGCGCAAAGGGCCGATATTCTGGTCGAGAATTTCAAAGTTGGGAGGTTGCGCAAATACGGTCTTGGCTACAAAACCCTTGCCAGGGACAATCCGGGGCTGATCTATTGCTCAATCACCGGTTTCGGGCAAACCGGCCCGTGGAAACAAAAGCCCGGCTATGACGCCATGATACAGGCCATGGGCGGGATTATGAGCATCACCGGTGCGCCGGACGGCGAACCGGTGAAAGTGGGGGTCGGCATTGCCGATGTCATGTGCGGGATGTATGGCGCCGTTGCCGTGCTGGCGGCCCTGCATGAGCGGGAGCGGAGCGGAGAGGGGCAATATATCGATATGAGCCTGTTTGACAGCCAGATCGCCTGGCTGATCAATGAGGGTCTGAATTACCTTGCCACCGGCGAGGTGCCGCAACGGCGCGGTACGGCGCATCCCAATATTGTGCCCTATCAGGTGTTTGCCGCATCGGACGGCTATTTCATGCTGGCGGTGGGTAATGATGGGCAGTTTGGCCGCTTTTGTCAGGTTGCGGGCCTTGCCGGCCTGACTGAGGATGCGCGTTTCGCCACCAATCCGGCACGGGTGAAAAACCGCTCTGCCCTGATCCCGCTGCTGCGCGCGCGGATGCTGAGGCACAAAGTATCATTCTGGATTGAGGCGCTTGGCGAGGCGAATGTGCCGTGCGGGCCGATCAATGATATCGCGCAGGTGTTTGCCACCGAACAGGCGTTTGTTCGCAACATGAAAATCCATATGGAAACGGACCGGGCGGCGGGCGGAGGCGCGGATCTGATCGGCAATCCGATGAAATTCTCCAGGACCCCCGTCAGCTACCGGCGGTTTCCCCCCCGTCTTGGCGAGCATACGCGCCAGATTCTGGAGGACGATCTGGGGCTGAACGAGGAACAGATGCAAGGCTTGATCAGGGCCGGCATTGTCGCCGCAGAGGAATAGGACGGAAAAAACATGTTTGAGCTAAACGAAACCCAGCGCGCCATCCAGAACACTGCGAGGCAACTGGCGGAAAAGGAGTTTAAACCCAAAGCGGCCGCCATCGATGAATCTGAAGCCTATCCGTGGGAGAATGTCAAAAAACTCACCGAAGCTGGTTTCATGGGGATGAGCGTGCCACGCGAATATGGCGGGCCGGGGTTTTCTTTTTTTGATGTGGTGCTGGTGGTTGAGGAGATCGCCAGGGTTTGCGGGGTGAGCGCGCGGATCGTGGTTGAGGGCAATATGGGCGCAATTGGCGCGATCATGAAATATGGCTCCGGGGCACAAAAACACATGGCGGCCAAACTGGTGCTTGCGGGTGATAAACCGGCGATCTGCATCACCGAGCCGGGGGCAGGCTCAGCCGCTTCGATGATGAGCACAAGGGCGGATAAAAAGGGCGATATGTGGATACTGAACGGCGCCAAGCACTGGATTACCGGTGGCGGGGTTTCCAAACTGCATATGATTTTCGCCCGTGCCTTTGACGAGGCCGGGGCCGAGCTTGGCATTGCCGGTTTTCTCGTTGTTCGCCATGCGGATGCGGGCACGCCCAAAGGTCTGGTCATCGGTGCGCGCGAGCCGGCCATGGGGCTGCGCGGTATTCCGGAGACAGAAATCCGTTTTGAGAATCTGGAGGTGCCTGAAGACATGGTGATCGTGCCGCCAAAAGGCATGGCGCGCGGCTTTGCCGGGCTGATGAACGCCTATAACGGCCAGCGGGTCGGGGCGGGGACGGTGGCGCTTGGCATTGCGCGGGGGGCCTATGAGCTGGCGCTGGATTATGTCCGGAGCCGCGAGCAGTTCGGGCGGCCGATCGCCGAGTTTCAGGGGGTGCAGTGGATGATCGCCGATATGGCGACCGCTCTGGATGCGGCGCGGCTGATGCTGTGGCGGGCGGCGAAGGGGGCGGATAAAACCGGTTTTCCCGATATCGCGCAGGCAGCGCAGGCAAAAATCCTGGCGTCTGAAACCGCGATCAGGGTTACCAATGACGCCTTGCAGCTTTTTGGAGCGGCGGGGTATTCGCGCAATCTGCCCCTGGAACGCATGGTGCGCGATGCGCGCATGTTCACCATTGGCGGCGGCACAGCGCAAATTTTGCGTACGGTTCTGGCGGCACGGCTTCTGGGGCGCAAACTGCCGCAAACCCGTGATGGATATGTCAGGTAAAGTCTGGAATCGATTATGACGAGCACTGCCGATGTTATTGCCAAGCGCCTTTATGCCGCTGGGTGCCGCCATGCCTTTGGCATTCCGGGCGGGGAAGTTCTGGCGATTATGGAGGCGCTGGAGCGGACCGGGATTTCATTCTTTCTCGCCAAGCATGAAAACGCCGCCGGGTTCATGGCCGAAGGGGCGCATCACGCCAATGGCGCGCCGGGGATTTTGCTCGCCACATTGGGGCCGGGGGTGGCCAATGCCCTGAATGTTGTCGCCAATGCGCAGCAGGACCGGGTACCGCTGATTGTCCTGACGGGGTGCATTGACCCCGCCGGCCGGCTTAATTTTACCCATCAGGTGTTTGACCATGTGAAGGTCTTTGAATCTGTGACCAAGGCGAGCTTTACCGCCGTTGCCGGGGCGGCCGATATGATGATCGACAAGGCGATCAATATTGCCATGGAGGGGCGGCCCGGCCCGGTGCATATCGATGTGCCGATTTCGGTAGCGGCAAAGGCGCACCCGCCCTCGCGGGGTATAATCCAGAAATCTCCCGGCCCCGGCGCTCCGGCGGCGGGCCCGGCTCTGGAGCGGGCGCGGGAAATGCTGCAAGGCGCCTCACGGCCGGTAATCATGGCCGGGCTTGATGTGCTTTATGAGGAGGGTGCGGTAAAATCCTTGCGTGATCTTGCGTTTGAGATGCAGATCCCGGTTGTGACCACCTACAAGGCCAAGGGAGTAATACCGGAGGATCATCCTCTCTCACTGGGCGGGCACGGGCTCTCGCCGCTCTCGGATACATATGTGCTGCCTTTCTTGCAAAAAGCCGATCTTGTTATTTCAGCCGGGTATGACCCTGTCGAGATGCGGGCGGGCTGGGTTGAGCCGTGGGATGCGGCAAAGGCGGTTGAGTTTGCGCCCGTGCGCAACACCCATTATGTGCATCAGGCGGATTTATCCTTTGTCTGCTCGGTGGCGGGCGGGCTGAACGCGCTGTCCGATGGCGGCCGGATCAGGCCCGCTGCGTCCTGGCCGGGCGGTGAAATTGCACGGCTGAAGGCGGGCCTGGACGCGGCTTTTTCCACCGGTGACGAGTGGAATGTGACAGCGGCGATTGCGGTGATTGCGCGCGCCGTCCCGGCCAATGTGCTGGCGAGTGCCGATACCGGGGCGCACCGGATTTTACTGTCGCAAATCTGGCGCTGCGCCGCGCCGCGGGCCATGGTGCAATCCACCGGGCTGTGCACCATGGGCTGCGCCCTGCCTCTGGTCATGGGCCACAAGATTGCTGATCCCGAACGGCCGGTGATTGCCTTTAGCGGCGATGCGGGGCTGGAGATGGTGCTGGGCGAGCTTGCGACCTTGCGTGATCTGGGGCAGCAGGTGGTGATTATCGTGTTTGTCGATGCCTCGCTGGCGCTGATCGAGTTGAAACAGCGCGCTACCGGACGCAGCAATCTCGGGGTTGATTTCGGTCGCACCGATTTTGCCGGAATTGCCGGTCTTATGGGCGGCGAGGGGCGGGTTGCGGGCGATATCGCAACGCTGGAACGCGAAGTGCGCGCTGCCTTTGCGCGTGAGCACTTTACCCTGATCGAAGTTCCGATCGGCCGCAAGGCCTATGACGGGCGGTTTTAGATGTCTTTCGCCCCTGTTTCTTTTGCTGTAAAAGGGTGAAAACGGCAATTCAGGATAAAGATTGATATGGAAACGATAAAGCTGAAGGTTCAGGGCATGAGTTGCAGCGGGTGCTCGGAACGGCTTAAAAAGGTGCTTGAAAGACAAGACGGTGTCACCTTGGCGGAGGCCTCGCATGAGGAAGACAACTGCGTGATTGATTTTGATCCGGCCAGAATTGACCGGGACAAGCTGGTGGCGGTGATTACAGGCGCGAATTTTACGGTGGAAGAGTAATCGCATGGCTTATGACGACAATAATATTTTTGCCAAAATCCTGCGCGGCGAGATGCCGTGCAACAAGGTTTATGAAGATGATAAAGTCTTTGCCTTTCTCGATATCATGCCGCGCTCGGCCGGGCATACACTGGTGATCCCGAAAGCAAAGGCGGTCAATATGCTTGATATCGAGCCGGATGATTTATGCGATCTCATGCGCGGCGTGCGGATGCTGGCGCCGGTTGTCAAAAGGGCCATGAGCGCCGACGGGCTGCTCATCCAGCAGTTTAACGAGGCCGCCGCCGGGCAGATGGTGTTTCATATCCATTTCCATATCGTGCCGCGTTTTGAGGGCCAGCCCCTGAAACCTTGCGCCTCGAAGATGGAAGATGCAGAGATTCTGGCCGCCAATGCGGCAAAAATCATCGCGGCGATGGAAACGGCATAAAGCTCTGGGTCAGCAACAGCACGGCGACGGCAGCCGCCATGGCCAGGCCCAGATTGCGCCTGCTGAGCCAGAACACACCAACCCCCGCCGCCATGCCCAAAAGGCGGCTTGATATGGCGGTATGGGCCAGCGCGCCGGCGGGGGAGATGATAATGCGCGCCACCAGCGCTGCGATGAGCGCGGTTGCCACCGCATTTACCCATCTCAAAACGGGGCTGTCTTCATCAAGCCGGGCAGCGAAAATGACGCCGAAGAAACGCCAGATATAATTGGGCAGAGTTCCGGCGGCAATAATCAGCAGGTAGATGCCAAGGCTCTCGTTCATTCCTTGCCGCCCTTTTCTGATTTGCGTCCCAGAACAAAGGCGAGCGTGCCGCCGAGCAGCCCGGCGATAAGCATATCGAAATCAGGGGCGATGAAATAGACGATGGGGCCCAGTACGGCGCCGAACAGGACCGCGATCAGGTCGGTTTTGTGTCTGGCCCCGGCGATCAGCGAGATGAAAAAGAAGGCGGGGGTAAGAAAAATCAGCCCCGCTGCGGCGAGTGGGGGAAGCTCGTGCACCAGATAATAGCCGATCGCGGTCAGCCCCAGCATGGCGGAGAACAGCATGAATGAAGCGCCGAGAATGAAGGGCATGCGCCGGGCGCGGTCCATATGGTCGAAATGTATGAAGGCGAGAATCCAGATGGTTGCGGCGATAAAATGCGCCGCGATGAATTCCAGAAACCGGTGCGAACGGGTCATGCGGACCCGTGGCAGCAGGCCGACAACCATGGGCATTAACCGCACGGCGGTGAGCGTGACCGCAAGGGCGATGGCAATGGCCGGCGCGCCTTGTTTGTAGAGCTGCACAAACAGCACCTGGGCAGGAAGCGCCCACATGGTCAGGGTCATGAACAGCCCGTGGCCAAGATCAAGCCCGGAGCCGCCCACCAGCGCGCCAAAGCCGATAAAAGAGCCCGACATCACCAGCCCGGGAACGCCGAAGGCGGTTTTCATGCCGGTTATAAACCCGGACCAGTCCAGCGGGCGGTCCGGATCGTTCTGGATTTCAGGCTTGCTCATGGCTTTTGTTCCTGATGACCTTAAGGCAGGTGTAAATACTCAGAAGGCCGAACAGCACCTCGCCGCAGGCAAGGCCCAAAAATACGCCTTTGGCGCCAAATTGCATGGCCCCGAGGGTGACGAAGGGGATGGTGCCCAAAGTGGCCTTGCCCCAGTTGAAGGCGGTGGACAGGCGCGGCCGGCCCAGATTGTTGAACACCGCATTGGCGGCGAACATGGCGCCGTCAAAGACAAAAAATCCGGCCATCCAGGTGAAGAAAAACGCTGCCAGAGCCGCGCCCTCGCCGGTGATGTGAAAGGCGGAGATGATCCAGTTCTGAAGCAGGATGATCACAGTTGCGGCGCCGGCGACGTAAAGGGCAACGAAAATGAGCGAATCGCGGAATGTGCGTTTTACGCGGTCAAAGCGTCCGGCGCCGAAATTCTGGCCGATAATGGGGCCGATGGAACCGGAAAGGGCAAAAAGGGCAAAAAACGCCACCGGCACAATGCGCCATAAAACGGCGGCGCCGGACATGATGTTGTCACCAAAGGGAGCCAGCGAGGCGGTAACATAGGCATGACCCACCGGGGTGGCGATATTGGTGAGAATGGCGGGCAGGGCGATGGCGAAATAGGCGGGCATCTGGCGGCGCAAATCGGGTTTTGACGGCCATGTCAAGAATCCGTGCTGGTGATAGAGCCAGTGCAGCGCCATGGCTGCCATGGTGAAACGGGCGCAAACCGAGGCCAATGCGGCCCCTTCAATGCCAAGATCAAGCGCGAATATAAACACCGGGTCGAGCGCGGCGTTGATGAGGCTGCCCGATAACATGGCGAGGGCGGAGCGTTTGCCGTCGCCGATGGATCTTAAAGCGGCCCCGGCCGACATGCCGATGGAGAGCAGCGGCATGGAGGGCAGGATTATGCGTAAATAGGCGGAAGCTGCGTTATGGGCTTCGCCTCTGGCGCCCAAAAGGCTGAGCAATTGCGGAATTGACAGCCAGATAATGAAAGAGAGCCCGCCGGTGACAATTGCGCCATAGATGAAGATATTCATCACAAACCGGCGCGCTTCATCTTCATTGCCCATGCCGATCTGGCGCGCCACCAGCGCCCCCATGGCAATGGCGGAGCCGATGCAGATGGAAAGGGTGAAAAACAAAATCGGACCGGCAAAGCCCATGGCGGCGGTAATCTCGGGCTTTTTGAGCAGGCTGAGAAAAAAGATATCCGCCAGATCGACCAGAAAGATCGCCATCAGCCCCGCGCCCATGGCGGCGGTCATGGTCAGGATGTGAGCCATGGTCGAACCGGTGACAAACCTGGCCTTGCCGGAGGAGGGTTGCATGGGGGGTATCTTTCCGGTAGCGGTGAAAACCGGGCGAGCTTAGAACTCTTGGCGGCACGGAGCAAGGCAGCATTCAAAGGGGTTTTGACATTATTTCTTCACGCGCCGGGCCGTGATCTGGTAGTTTGGCTCAAACGAGATGCGACTTTCCTTTCCTGCGGGTTTCTTTCATGGCACAAACGCCGGGCGCGCTGTATTTTTCCCATATGCGGGACGGGCCGCTTATTCGCATCCGGCTGCCCGGCGGGCGGGTGAGGGCGGATCAGTTGCGCGTTGTTGCCGCTCTGGCGCAAAGATTTGGAAACGGGCGCATTGATCTGACCAATCTGGCCAATCTTCAGGTCAGGGGGTTGCGCCGCGTCAGGCCGGCGGCGCTCAAAGCCGCCCTTGGCGGCGCGGGCCTGCTGCCGCGCGCTGTATGGGCCGACCGGTTTCGCAACATTCAGGGCGACCCGTTAGCCGGGCTGGCCGGGGATGAGCTTATTGATGCGGGGCCGGTTATCGATGCGCTGGACAAGGCGCTTCAGGGCGCGCCGGTGCTAGAGGCCTGCCATAATAAATTTTCCTATGTGGTTGATGGCGGTGGGTGCTCGAATATCGCCGCCTTGCCGCATGATGTGGGGCTGGTGGCGCAAGAGAGTGCGCGGGGTATCCGCTTCCGGCTCTATATGGCCGGTGTCCCGACGTCGTTTTGCGCCGCGCCGGATCATGCCCCTGCGATGGCGGTAGCGGCGGCGAAGATGGCTTTGAGTTTTCCCGACCGGAAGGACACGCCGTTGATGACCTTTCTCAAAAGGGTAGCTTACAGACCGCAAGGCGGCGGGTCCAGGGTGCTGGCGCGCGGCGCATTGGCGCTTGCCGGGGCGCAGGAAAACCGCATCCGCCGCCTGATCCGGCACATTCCGCTTGAGGCCATGACCGCGCGGCTGGCGGGCTATCTTGATGCGCCTTTTGAGCGGCTTGAAGTTAAAATGGGGCAGGAACGTAAATTGACCCCTTCCATTGGCGCTCTGGCGCAAAAGGGCAGCGATTTGATGCTGTGCGGCTTTGGGGTGCCGCTTGGCCGGCTTGATGCCGGGCGGTTGACGGCGATCGTGCGGCTGGCGGATGAATATGGCAAGGGCGAGTTGCGGCTTTCGCCCTGGCATGTGGTGTTTATTCCCCATGTGGAGGCGCAAAGAGTGCAAGAGTTGCGGCAAGTGGCCGGGGCGCTTGGATTTATTATTGACGAGACCTTCTTGCATATTGATGTCTCGGCCTGCTCGGGCGCCGGGGGCTGCCGGGGGGCCAAGCTGGCGACGCCGGATCACGCGCTGGCGATCATGCAGGCCTTTGCGGCGCACGGGGATTCAAGGCGTTTTGCGCCTTTGAGCGTACATGTCTCGGGCTGTCCCAAGGGCTGCGCGCACCGGGGGCGGAGCGATATTCTGGCGCTGGAGCGCGAGGACGCCTCGGGCTATTACGTCTATGAGCATTCCGCCGCCCTTGCGCCGCAAAAGCATAGCCGGGTGGAGGGGACGATCAGCGCCAAAGACCTGCCGCAGGTGATCCGGGAACTGGCGGAAAAGCAAAGGGCGCAAAGTGAGCCTTGAAACGCGCCTGACAAGCGGGCATAAGCGGCGAGAAGCAATAACGGGCAGGTGCAGCTTATATGGACTATATTAAATCGGGCCGGGAAATTTATGACAAATCCTTTGCCATGATCCGGCAAGAAGCCGATCTTGCGCGCCTGCCAACCGATCTGGAAAAAACCGCCGTGCGCATGATCCATTCCTGCGGCATGGTGAATATTGTCGCGGATATGGATTTTTCCGCCGATGTCTGCGCTGCCGCCAGAGCCGCTCTCAAAGCCGGCGCGCCGGTTTTATGTGATGCCCATATGATCGCCAGCGGCATCACAAGAGCGCGGCTTCCGGCGCAAAACGAAGTCATTTGCAGCTTGCGCGATAAACGGGTGCCGGAACTGGCGGAAAAACTGGGCACTACGCGCAGCGCTGCGGCGCTTGATCTGTGGTGCGATAAAATCGAGGGCGCGGTTGTCGCCATCGGCAATGCGCCTACGGCCTTGTTCCGGCTGCTGGAATTGTTCGATGAGGGCTGGCCGAAACCGGCGGCGATCATCGGCCTTCCGGTCGGCTTTGTCGGCGCGGCGGAATCCAAGGCGGAACTGGCGGCAAATCCGCGCGGGGTGCCATTTTTTACCCTGCACGGGCGGCGCGGCGGCTCGGCGATGAGCGTGGCGGCGGTGAACGCCATGGCGGATGAGCGCGAATAATGGCGGGGCGGCTTTACGGTATCGGGCTGGGGCCGGGTGATCCGGAATTGATGAGCCTGAAAGCGGTGCGGCTTTTGCGCGGCGTTGACGTGGTGGCCTATCCCACCGCCAGGGCCGGAACCGGGGTTTCGCTGGGCATTATTGCCGCGCATCTGCTTGAAACCCAGGAGCTTTTTCCGCTTGTCTATCCGGTCACCGCCGGGCCGGGGGCCGATGCGTCCGATTACCGCGACCGGATCAACGCCTTTTATGATGAAACTTCCGCCGCGATTGCCGAATTTCTTGAGGCCGGGCGCGATGTGGCGATTCCCTGTGTTGGCGATCCGTTCTTTTATGGCTCGTTCATGTACTGGTATGGCCGTTTGAGCGGGCGTTTCGAGACTGTTGTTGTGCCGGGAATTTCCTCCATTGTGGCCGGAGCCATCGCGGCGGGCCAGCCGTTGTGTTTTCGAACCCAGACGGTGACGGTCATTCCGGGCACTTTGTCCGAGGGCGAGATCATGCAGCGGCTCAACTGCGCCGATGCGGCGGTGATTATCAAGCTGGGACGCACTTTTGCCAAGGTGCGCAGCGCCCTTGAGCGCTCGGATATGCTGGGCCGGGCGATTTATGTGGAGCGCGCCAGCATGGAGACACAAAAGGTGCTGCCCGCGGCAGAGGTTGAAACCGGGACCTCGCCCTATTTTTCCATGGTGGTGATCCCCGGCGGGGAGATTGACTGATGGCGCATATTTTGACCGTACTCGGCCTTGGTCCCGGCGCAAGGGAGTGGATAACGCCCGAGGCGAGTGAAGCTCTGGGGGCGGCTAGCGATCTTGTCGGCTACCGGACCTATCTTGATCTGGTTCCCGAACTGAAAAATACTCCGCGCCGCCATGTTTCGGGCAACCGGGTCGAAATTAAGCGCGCGCGCGAGGCGCTTGATCTGGCGGCATCGGGCAAACGGGTTGTTCTGGTCACCTCGGGCGATCCAGGTATATTCGCCATGGCCTCAGCGGTTTATGAGGTGCTGGAGAAGGAGCCCTCCAGCTGGCCTGGCGTCGATGTGCGCATTATCCCCGGCATATCGGCCATGCAGGCAGCAGCGGCGCGGGTTGGAGCGCCTCTGGGGCATGATTTTTGTGTGATTTCGCTCTCCGATATCCGCAAGCCCTGGGAAGTGGTTGAAAACCGGCTTGTCCATGCGGCAAGGGGTGATTTTGTCCTCGCGCTTTATAATCCGGCGTCAAAAACCCGCCGCGAGCAGATCAAAAAAGCCATCACCCTGCTTCTTGAGCATCGCAGCGGTGCGGTTCCGGTGGTGATCGCGCAAAATCTGGGCCGGGCGGGGGAGCAGGTGTTGATCACCCGTCTTGATAAAATCGACCCCGATATCATCGATATGCGCACCGTACTGATTATCGGCTCTTCGCAAAGCCGTGAAGTGGAGCGCGCCGATGGAAGCTGTTTTGTGTATTCGCCGCGCTCTTGCGGGGGTTGAGTTTTATGGCCGGATCATCATGATGATATGATGAACGGCAGAAAAACAGATAAGCCCCTGCGTTATGGCTGGACGACCGGGGCCTGCGCCTGCGCGGCGGCAAAGGCGGCGGGCGCGGCGCTGTTTACGGGAAATTTTCCCGATCCGATGCAAATCCTGCTGCCCGGAGGGCAAAGACCTGAATTTGCGCTTGCGGTGACGGAAAAAGGCGAGGGCTGGGCCCGGGCCGGGGTGATCAAGGATGCCGGTGATGACCCGGATGTCACCCATGGCGCGCTGGTTATCGCCAGAGTGAGCTTTGGCGCGGTGGGCTCGGGGGTGGTGTTTCAAGCCGGTGAGGGGGTAGGGCGCATCACCTTGCCGGGGCTGACCTTGCCGGTCGGTGAGGCGGCGATTAATCCGGTTCCAAGACGGATGATCGAAACTGCGCTGCATGAGATCGCCGCTTCCCACGGGGGGGGATGTGATTTTATTGTTGAAATCTCGGTGCCGGATGGCGAGAAAATTGCCCGCAAGACGTTAAATGCAAGGCTCGGCATTCTCGGCGGTATCTCCATTTTGGGCACGACGGGAATTGTTACGCCCTATTCCTGCTCGGCCTGGATTCATTCCATTCATCGCGGAATTGACGTGGCGCGGGCGGCAAAACTCCCCCATATCGCCGCTTGTGTTGGCGCAACTTCGGAAAAAGCGGTAAAGACACTTTACGATCTGCCGGAAACCGGCCTTGTGGAAATGGGGAATTTCGTTGGCGGGGTTTTGAAATATATCCGCCGCAATCCGGTGCCAAAACTCATTATCGCCGGCGGTTTTGGCAAGATGTGCAAACTGGCGCAGGGCGAGATGGATTTGCACTCCAAACGCTGCCGGGTTGATTTTGAATATCTTGCCCGGCTGCTGGAATCATTGGGCGCGGATGAGCTCAGTATTGCGCGGGCGCGCCGGGCCAATACGGCGCTTGAGGTGTTGCAAATCGCGCAAGAGAATAATCTCGGTCTTGCCGGGCTGGTGGCCGATCATGCCCGGGATGTCTGCCTTAACAGGCTCCGGGGCGCGGATATGGTACTGGAGATCGTCATCAGCGACCGCGAAGGGGCTCCTATTGGCCGCGCCGTTTGAACATGCGTTGATGGGTTTCATCATACAGGGCGCTTTTGCGTTTTAATTTGCCCGAAAGCGCCGGGCCGATAAAGATCATGGCGGTGCGGGTGATGTGCACCTTGCGGCAATCTCCGGCAATGCTTTCCAGTGTGCCGCGCAGGATTTTTTCATCCGGGCGGGTGGCGTTATAAACCACCGCCACCGGGCAGTCTTTGCCATAGATGGGGCCAAGCTGCTCGCTGATTTCGCCCAAAGCCCTGGCGGAGAGGTGGATGGCCAGGGTTGCGCCGGTTTTTGCGTAAATTTCCAGAGCCTCGCCTTCAGGCATCGGGGATGAGCGCTTTGAGGTACGGGTCAGAACAACCGTCTGGGAAATGCCGGGCAGGGTAAGCTCGCGGCCAAGGGCGGCGGCGCAGGCGGCGAAGGCCGGGACGCCGGGGATGATCCGGTAGGCAATGCCGCGCTCTTCAAGGGCGGCGATCTGCTCGCCAATGGCGCTGAAGATGGAAGGGTCGCCCGAATGCACCCGCGCCACATCCTCACCTTTTGCATTGGCCTCTTCCAGAAGGTCGATAATTTCCTCCAGCGCCATGGGGGCGCTACTGATAACCCGCGTGGTTCTGGGCGCATGGGCGACCACCGCTTCGGGCAGGATGGAACCGGCATAGAGGCAGAGCGGGCAGGAGGCGATAAGATCGCGCGCCCTGATGGTCAGAAGGTCCGGGTTGCCCGGACCCGCCCCGATAAAATAAACGGTCATTCAGGTGCTTTCAAAAGGTTTGGTTACGGACCAGATGGTGACGGGGCGGGCAGGCTTCCAGCCCATGAAGCTGCCGATGGGCCCGGCGCGGGAGACCTCAATCCGGGTCATCTCGCCGCCATATCTTTGCATGGCGGCAAAAAGCAAGGCTTCGGTCTCCAGTGTCACGCCGTTGGCGCAAAGCCGCCCGCCGGGTTTGATCGCCTGCCAGCAGGTTTCCAGCATGGCTTTTTGGCCCAGACCGCCGCCGATGAAAATGGCATCGGGCGGGGTGAGATCTTCAAGCGCGGCGGGGGCTTTGGCATTGATGATTTTGAGTTTTGGCACACCCAGCCGGGCCGCATTGGCGGCGATGCGGGTGGCTCTTTTCTCATTGACTTCAATGGCGATGGCGCTCGCCTCATGGGCGGCACGCATCCATTCGATGCCGATGGAGCCCGAACCGGCGCCAATATCCCATAACAGCTCGCCGGGGCGCGGCGAAAGCCGGGCCAGGGCGGCGGCGCGCACATCGCGCCTGGTAATCTGCCCGTCGGTCTCGTAGGCGCTCTCAGACAGGCCGGGGATTTTTGCGTAAATGGCGGCGCCGGGCGCGGCTTTGCATTCAATGGCCAGAGCATTGAGGCGCGAGAATTCACGTTCTTGCGGGAAGGTGAGGGGCGTGAATTCATGCCGCGCCTCTTTGGGGCCGCCAGCATTTTCAAACAGGGTGATTTGGCTCTCACCAAAGCCGCCTTCAGCCAGCAATTTGACAGCCTCGGCCGGGGTGGTTTCATCGGCGCTGTAAAAGACGATGCGGGCATTGTCAAAAAGCGCGGCATTGAGCTGCTCGACCGGACGACCGCAGGCGGTGACCAGGGTGCAATCGGGTTCCGACCAGCCCATGGCGGCGCAGATCAGGGCATAGGCGCTCAGACGGGTGAAAATACGCATCTCCTCACGCGGCACCAGCCGGGCGAGACGTGCGCCGACGCCGTAAAACATCGGATCGCCGGTGGCCAGAACGCAGATATTCTCGCCCTTGCGAGCCAAAACCGCATCGAGATAGGATTTGATTGGCGAGGGCCATTCCTCGATATTGTCGGTTCTGGGGATCATAGCCAGATGCCGCGCGCCGCCGATGACGACGTCAGCCGCAAGCACGGCTTTTCGTGCCGCTTCGGAAAGGCCCTCCCAGCCATCCTCGCCAATGCTGACAATGGTGAGCCATGGTGTTTTATGCTGCATGGAATTGAGCCTCCAGCCACTCGAAAGCTTCCGTTACGCTTTGGGCAATCTCGCCCCCGGGCGGTTCCGGGCGGTTGAGCATAATCACGCGAATGCCCAGCTCGCGGGCGCAGACAAGCTTTGATTTTGCCGCCTCACCGCCGCTGTTCTTGCTCACCAGACAGGCGATTTCATGCTGGCGGAAAAAGGCGATATCGGTCTCGTAATCAAACGGGCCGCGGGCAAGGACAAGTTCCAGATTGGTAAAATCTTCCAGATTTTCCGGCGCATCGATTACACGGGCGAGAAAGGATATATCCCGGCGTGCAGCGAAAGAGGCAAGTTCAGTGCGCCCCACAGTGAGGAAGGTGGGGCTTGCCCCTTGCGGAATGGCGGCGGCGGCCTCATCCATGTTCTTGACCTTGTGCCAGTTATCGCCCCTTTGCGCTTCCCATTCCGGGCGCAGGATGTGAAGGCAGGGGATTTGCGCCATTTGCGCCGCGTTTCGGGCGTTGGCTTTCATCACCTTCGCAAAAGGGTGGGTGGCATCGATGAGGGCGGCAATATCGTTGATTATTATAAAATCGCACAGTCCCTGCGCACCGCCAAAGCCACCGATGCGAGAGTCTCCGGCCACGGGGCGGCGGGTTTTTGTCACCCCGGCAAAGGAGGTGAGGGGGTTAAAATGCTCTGAATCCTCAAGCATTCTGGCAAGTTTGAAGCCTTCAGAAGAGCCACCGAGGATGAGAATGCGCGGGGACATGGGAGATTTTGCACCAAAACAATATTCAACGGCCCCCAGCTTTACTATAGTCCGCGCCATGAGTCATGTTTCACTTGCTTTCGGATATCGTTCATGAGCGCACCGGGGCTGATTATTGCCGCGCCGAGTACGGGATCGGGGAAAACAACCTTGACCCTGGGGCTGCTGCGCGCCTTCCGGCAGCGGGGGGTAAGGGTGGTTTCGGCCAAGATCGGCCCGGATTATATCGATCCGCGCTTTCATGAGGCGGCCGGCGGGGTCTCTTGCGTTAATCTTGACAGCTGGGCCATGCGGCCGGAACTGATTGCATCCCTTGCCTTGCTGGCTGCCGGACAGGGCGAGCTGATGATCGCCGAAGGGGTGATGGGCCTGTTTGACGGCGGGGCAAGCCCTGGATATCTGGGTAATGGCTCGACCGCCGATCTGGCGCGGGCACTGGGATGGCCGGTTGTGCTGGTGGTGGATGCGAGCGGGATCGGGCAATCGGTGGCGGCGTTGGTGCACGGATTTTGCACCCTTGACGCGCAGGTGAATGTGGGCGGGGTTGTCCTCAACAAGGTGGCGGGAGAGCGCCATGAAGCCATGTTGCGCGGCGCGCTGGCAGGGGCCGGTGTTCCGGTTCTGGGGGCCTTGCCGCGCACGGCAAAAACCTCGCTGCCCTCGCGTCATCTCGGGCTGGTTCAGGCGGCCGAGCATGACGGGCTTGATGCGTTTATTACCGAGGCGGCGGAACTGGTTGCGGCGCATATTGACATGGAGGCTGTCGCGGCGCTGGCAAGGCCGGTTGTGATGCAGTCCAGTGTCCGGCCTCCCTTATTGCCGCCGCCGGGGCAGAGGCTTGCGGTTGCGCGCGATGAGGCCTTTGCCTTTGCCTATCCGCATATGCTGGCGGGATGGAGACAGGCGGGGGCGCAGATACTCTTCTTCTCGCCGCTGGCAGATGAAACGCCGCAGGAAAATGCCGATGCGGTGTTCTTGCCCGGCGGTTATCCGGAACTTCACGCGGGAGCGCTGGCGGGGAATATGCGGTTTATGAAAGGGCTGCGCCGGGCGGCGGCGAACGGCAGGCGGATTTACGGCGAATGCGGCGGCTATATGGTTTTGGGCGCGGGGATGGTTGATGCCGATGGCAAGCGTCATGAAATGGCGGGTTTGCTTGATCTGGAGACTTCCTTTGCGCATCGGAAACTGCATCTTGGCTATCGCAGGATCACGGCGCTGGGCGATTTTGCCGGTTCGGCAAGGGGCGATCGGTTCCGGACGCATGAGTTTCACTATGCCAGCGCCGTGCATGAGGGAGAAGATGAGCCGCTGTTCCAGATTGAAGGCATGGGCAGGGCCGGACTGCGGCGGGGCAATGTGGCCGGATCCTTTATGCATCTTATTGATATAGAAGAGGCCTGATACCGGTGGCGGGGCTGGCGGATCATGCGTTTATTCTGCTTCTGGCGCTTTTTATCGATGCGCTGGTCGGCGATCCGGACTGGTTGTGGCGGCGCATCAAACATCCGGTGGTCTGGGCCGGGTGGCTGATTAACGCTTTTGAGCGATGGTTCAACCGGCCGGAAAAAAGCACCCGTTTTCGCCTTTTTACCGGGGCTGTTGGCGTATTGACGCTTCTTGTGCTGGCGGCAGGCGCCGGGGCCGGGCTGGAATGGCTGCTTCCTGGCGGCGTGGCCGGTTTCCTCATCAGCGCGGCTATCGCTTCGGTTTTTGTCGCCCAGCGCGGGCTTTATCAGCATGTCCTTGCGGTGAAACGCGCTTTTGCCGCCGGGGGGATAGAAGAAGCGCGCCGCGCCATTGCGCGTATTGCCGGGCGTGATCCGCAAAAGCTGGATGAGGCGGCGGTGAGCCGGGCGGCGATTGAATCGCTGGCGGAGAATTTCTCTGACGCGGTGGTTGCGCCTGCCTTCTGGTTTCTGCTTGGTGGCCTGCCGGGGGTTATGGCCTATAAAGCGCTCAATACGGCCGACAGCATGATCGGCTACCGCAATGCGCGCCATGAGGCGTTTGGCAAGGCGGCGGCGCGGCTTGATGATGCGGCCAATTTCATACCGGCGCGGATTGCGGGCGCGCTGATCATGCTGGCCACGCCGCTCTCAGGCGGGGCATTTGACGCCATGGTGAAAGATGCCCGCCGCCACCGCTCGCCCAATGCAGGCTGGCCGGAAGCGGCCATGGCCGGGGCGCTGGGACTGGCGCTGGCGGGGCCGCGCATCTATGAGGGGAAGGCGGAGGAAGATAACTGGATGAACGGTGCGGGGCGCAAAGCGGCGCGGTTGGGAGATGTTGCGGCGGCCTTAAAGCTGTTTGTGCGTGCGGCAGTGCTTCATGGCGCGCTGGTGCTGGCGCTGGGTGTTTTGCTGCGGCTTTGAGCGATTTTTAAAATTGCGTCCAGATCGAGGTGCTTTTCAAGATGCGCCGCGAGTTGGTCGAGCGTGGTCTCAATCCGGGCGCTATAAGCCATTCCGGTACGGGCGCGGGTTTTGATCCTTGATAAAAAGGCATGGCGGAAATTATCTTCGCTGAAAATTCCGTGCACATAGCTGCCGCAGATGCGGCCATCCGCCGAGCAGGCCCCTTCCGGTTTGCCGCTGATCTGCAAGAAAGGGCGTTCTCGATCGGGGCCGCCGGTCCGGCCCAGATGTATTTCATAGCCCGAAACGCTTGTCTTCGAGGCGATGTGTTTACCCTTGACGTGGCGCAGGGTTTTGTCCGGCGCAAGGGTGGTTTCAATATCAAGAAGGCCAAGGGCTTTAATGGTTTGCGGCCGGCCTTCGAGCCCGTGCGTATCGCTGATGGTGTTGCCCAGCATCTGGTAGCCGCCGCACAGGCCCAGAACATGGCCGCCGCGGCGGATATGGGCGCGGATATCGCCGTCCCAGTGATTTGCCCGGATGGTCTCCAAGTCGTGAATGACCGATTTGGAACCGGGGATGATGACAAGCCCGGCATCGCCGGGCAGGGGGGCGCCGGGGCGGATCATTTCCAGCCTCACATCGGCCTCGGCGCGCAAGGGATCAAGATCGTCAAAATTGGCAATGCGGGGCAGTTGCAGCACGGCGATTTTGATAAGGGCGTTCCGGGCCGGTTCTGCGCTTTCCAGATCCATGGAATCTTCCGCCGGAAGGTATGCCGCTTTCTCGAACCACGGCACCAGCCCCATCGGGAACCAGCCGGTCCGGTCCTGAATAATTTTCATCCCCGCGTCAAAAAGCGCCGGATCGCCTCTGAACTTATTGATGAGAAAGGCTTTTATGATTGTCTTTTCGGCCGGTTGCAGCAAAATCCTCGTACCGGCAAGAGCGGCGATAACGCCGCCGCGGTCGATATCGCCGATGATCAGGGCAGGAATTCTGGCGGCGGCGGCAAAGCCGAGATTGGCGATATCCCCGGCCCGCAAATTCACTTCCGCCGGTGAGCCTGCGCCCTCGGCGATGATCAGATCTGCCTCGTTTTCCAGCCTGGCGAAGCTTTCCAGCACCGCAGGCATGAGGGCGGATTTGAGCTTGGCATAATCGCGCGCCTTGCATGAGGTCAGTCTTTGGCCCTGTTTGATAATTTGCGCCCCGGTCTCGGTCTCGGGCTTGAGCAATACGGGGTTCATATGCACACAAGGGCGGGTCTTGCAGGCCTGCGCCTGAAGCGCCTGGGCGCGGCCGATTTCACCGCCCTCGATGGTAACGGCGGCGTTATTGGACATGTTTTGCGCCTTGAACGGGCGCACCTTGAGGCCGCGGCGGGTAAAGGCGCGGCACAACCCGGCGGCAATCAGCGATTTGCCGGTGTTGGAGCCGGTGCCCAGAAGCAGGATTGCCGGTTTTGCCATGGCGCTGTTCGGGCACATCGGCAAAGAGGGAGGGCGGGACAAGGGGGGCAAGCGCATATTTCCCTTTATAATCTAGAAAGCTAGAATTCTATACCCGACTGTGCTTTGACGCCGCTGCGGAAGGGGTGTTTGATGAGGGCCATTTCGGTGACCAGATCGGCTGCTTCCACAAGGGGGGGCTTGGCATTGCGGCCGGTGACGATGACATGGGTGTCGCCGGGGCGGTTTTGCAGAAACTCAACGACCTCGTCCAGTGGCAGATACTCGTAGCGCAGGGCGATATTAAGCTCGTCGAGAATGACCATTTTAACCCGCGGGTCCGCAATCATCTCCTTTGCTCTTTCCCACGCCTTTGTGACAAGCTCGATATCGCGACTCCGGTCCTGGGTCTCCCAGGTGAAGCCTTCCCCGGCGGCGTGGATTTCGACATTTTGCGGGAATTTTTCAAAAATATCGCGCTCGCCGCTCTGCCAGGCCCCCTTGATGAACTGGATAATGCCGATATTCATGCCATGGGCGATGGCGCGCATCGCCATGCCGAAGGCGGCGGTGGATTTGCCCTTGCCCGAGCCGGTATGGACAATGAGCAAGCCCTTTTCGATGGTTTTCTGCGAGATTTTCTTCTCCTGCGCCGCTTTTCGTTTTTTCATTTTTTCAGAGTGGCGGGCGGTGTCTTTCGTTGCGCTCATGGTGCGGTGTCCTGCTTTGCCAGTTCGGATAAATAATCTAGCGCAGAGTTGCGCCGGGGTCGCCATAAATCGCGTGATGAAGCTTCAAGAAATTTTGCCGCCATATCGCGTAGGGCGGCAGGGTTGGCCCCGGCCAGGAAAGCGTGGGTGTCCGGGTCGACAAGATAGGCCTCAAACAGCATTTCAAAGTGATGATTGGCCACCGCGCCGGTGGTGGCGGCAAAGGCGAAGAGGTTTGATAATGTCTGGGCCATGTCGGCCGCGCCTTTATAGCCGTGGCGCATCTGGCCCCTGATCCATTTCGGGTTGGCGGCCCGGCCACGCACGACGAGGGAAATCTCGTTTTCCAGAGTGCGGATTTTGGGGTTTTGCGGGTTGGAGTGATCATTGTGGTAGATCAGCGGCGCCTTGCCGCTCAAATGTTCGGCTGCCGCCGCCATGCCGCCTTCAAAATCGTAAAAATCGTCGGAATCCAGCAGGTCAAACTCGCGCGCATCCTGATTATGGACCACGGCGTCGAGAGATTTAAGCAAGGCTTTAAACTGTGTTTTTGCCACTTTGTCCTCAAGCCCGGCCCCATAGGCATGGGCGCCCTGATCAATATAGGCTTCGGCCAGATCGTCCCTTGTGCTCCAGGCGCCGGTTTCAATCCTGTCCTGTAATCCGGCGCCGTAATGGCCCGGTTTGGCGCCGAAGATGCGCGGTGCGTTGGTCTTTGTCAGCGGGTTGGCCTCGGCCGGTTCATCCAGCGCTGCCACGGCGCGGCAGGCGCTGTCGAGCAGATCGATCTGGGCCGGGAAGGCATCACGGAAAAAGCCGGATATGCGAAACAAAATGTCGATGCGCGGGCGTTTTAACTCGCTCAAGGGGATGATTTTAAAACCGGTTACCCGTCGTGAGGCCGGGTCCCATTGCGGGCGAGCGCCGATGAGAGCCAGCGCTTGGGCGATATCATCGCCGCCGGTGCGCATATTGGAGGTGCCCCAGGCGGAAAGTCCCATCCGGCGCGGCCATTCGCCGTGCTCCTGAAAATAAGCGGTGATCATCCGGTCGGCGGAAAGCCGCCCCAGATCCCATGCGGTTTTGGTGGGGACGCTTCGGGTGTCCACCGAGTAGAAATTCTTGCCCGTGGGCAAAACGTCAAGCCGTCCGCGCGTCGGCGAGCCGGAGGGGCCGGGGGCCAGGAATTTCCCGTCAAGGGCTCTGAGCGCGCCTTCAATCTCGGCCTTGCCGCAAGCGGCGAGGCGGGGGCGCACGGTGTTTTCCAGCCCGGTCAGAACGGCGTGGGTTTGTGTCCATGCCGCCGGTGCGGTTTTGCGGCCTGAAACAAGATCAAGCGCCAATGCTTCAAGCCGTTCCACCGTATCGCCATTGATGCGCCAGCTTTCCGGTGCGATTTTGGCAAGGGCGACCGGGCGCGGCCCGTCCCATGGCTCGGCATATTCGCAATCCAGCGGATCAAAAGGCTCAAGTTGCAGATCATGGGACAGGGCGCGGACAAGCGAGGCGTCTTCGCCCTTGCCCTGTTTGCGCGGGATACGCAGCAGGGCGAGGGTGAGATTGTCAAGCTGTTCACCTTGCGGGTTTTGGCCGAAAACATGCAGCCCGTCGCGGATTTGCAACTCCTTGAGTTCGCACAGATAATTATCAAGCTGTTGCAGTTGTTCATTCTCGCTGGCGCCGCTTTTGATGCCGCAATCCCTGTCGAGCCCCAGATCGCGGGTTTTATCGAGAATGCGTGCGCCGAGCAGCTCCAGGCGGCGCGGGTCAACGCCCGAGGCCTCGTAATATTCATCCACAAGGGCTTCGAGGTCCTTTAGCGGGCCATAGGTGTCGGCGCGGGTGAGCGGCGGGGTGAGGTGAGAGACAATAACCGCGGATGTTCGCCGCTTGGCCTGGGTGCCCTCGCCCGGATCATTGGCGATAAAGGGATAGATATGGGGCAGGGGGCCGAGCATGATTTCCGGATAGCACTCGCTCGAGAGCGCCAGCGCCTTGCCCGGAAGCCATTCAAGATTGCCGTGCTTGCCCATATGCACCACCGCATGAGCGCGGAAAACCTTTCTGATCCAGATATAAAAGGCAAGATAGCCATGGGGCGGGGCAAGTTCGGGGTCATGGTGGATGGTTTTGGCGTCCATGTCATAGCCGCGCGCCGGCTGAACCGCGATGGTGATATTACCAAATTGCAAGGCGCCGATGGCAATGCCGTTGTTTTTGCGCTCGAAGAAATGGTCGTCTTGCGGTGCGCCCCAGCGGCTGTTTATCTCGTCCTGAATGCGCGGCGGCAGGGCGGTGAAAACGGCAAGATACTCATCAAGAGGCAGGGTGTGGTTGATGGTTTTGCCGTTAAGCGGGGCGTTTGTCGGGCCGCTCTGCAATTGCCGCATCAGTTCCGCGCCGTTTCCGGGCAGGTTTCCGGCTGTATATCCTGCTGCTTGCATGGCGTTTAAAAGCCTGATCGTACCGGCGGGTGTATCAAGCCCGACGCCATTGGCGATGCGGCCATCGGATGAGGGGTAGTTGGACAATATGATCGCTACGTTGCGGGCTTTGGCCGGGGTTTTGGCCAGACGGGCCCAGTTGGCGGCGAGTTCGGCAACATAATTGATACGGTCGGCGCGGGGGTTGTGAATGATGAGGCCGGTTTGCGCGGCCGCATCAAAGCGGCGCTCGGACTTAAACGAGATGGCGCGGGACAAGATACGCCCGTCAATCTCGGGCAGGGAGACACTCATGGCGATATCGCGTGCGCCCAAGCCGCGCTGGTTGTCCCGCCAGAGGGGTTCGTTAATGCCGGCAAGGATGGCCTGCAGGACAGGCGCGCCGGGTTTGTCCAGCACCGCGCTGCCCCACTCCCCGCCGGGAGAAGAAACCGCAAAACCGGTGCAGTTGATGATAATCGAAGGCGGGGCAGCCTTGAAGTATTGCCATATGATGGCGCTGGCCGCCTCATCCTTGAGCGATGTGACGGCAATCGGCAGAGGATTTATGCCCTTTGCAAGCAGGGTCCCGGTGAGCGCGTCGATGGGGGCGGTATCGGCGGCCTGCAACAGGGCGCGGTAGAAAATGAGCGGGGCAACGGGCGCGCCCCGGCTCCAGCACTGGCGGACAAGTTCCAGATCGGGGCTGTTTTGACCTGGCCAGTAGAGAAGCGCCTGCGGCAGGGGGGCGGCAGGTTTTGGCTTTTCGCATCCGTGCAGGAGATAAGAGCAATAGCGCAAAAGCCGGTGCATATTGACCGGGCCACCCTCCACCATGTAGGCCCAGAGGCGATTGACATCCGTTTCGGGCAGGGTGGAAGCCCCGTCAAGCGCCGGGTCCGGGCGGTGATCGCCGGGCATGACGGCGAGCCTGATGCCGCGCCCGCGGGCCAGAGCGGTGAGTTCATCAAGCCCGTAGCGCCAGTAGGACGGCCCGCCCATGAGGCGCAGGATAATCAGCTTTGCGCGGGAAAGGGTTTTTTCAAGATAAAGATCAACCGAATAATTATGACTTAAATGGCCCAGATTGGCGAGGCGCAGAGAAGGGATTTGCCGGCCCAGTTCGGCTTTGGCACGGGCAAGGGCGCTGATCTCGGTATCGGCGGCGCTGAGCAGTACGATATCACCGGGCTCCTGCGCCAGATCAACAGGCTCCGTACCATCAAGAACAGCGCCGGGCTGGGCGCTTAAAAGATGCAAGATCAGCCTCCGGCGGCAAGGATAGCCGCGGTAATGGCGTCTTTATCAAGACGGGCCTCGCCGATGACGACTAGGGCGGTTTGGCGTTTTTCGCCATTTTTCCATTCGCGGTCAAAATAGGCGTCGATGCGCGGGCCAACCGCCTGGATCACCAGCCGCATGGGTTTGCCGGTTACGGCGGCAAAGCCTTTCAGGCGTAAAATGCCGTGTTCGGCAAGGACGGGTTTGAGGTTTCGGGTGAAGAGTTTATGGTCCGGGATCTCGCCCGGATCAACGGCAAAGCTGGTAAAATCATCATGGTCGTGATGGTGCTCGCCGCTGGCGCTTTCGTGATTTGAAAGACGCCCGTCATCTTCCGCCCTCGCCTCGATGCCGATAAGGATTTCAGGCGGGAGTTTGCCATGAGCAGCGCGGATGATGGACGTGCCGCCGCGCATCTGGTCTTTAATCTCGTTTTCAATCTGCGATGCGGTTTCGTCCGCAATCAGATCGGTCTTGTTCATGATAATCAGATCGGCGCAATTGACCTGATCTTCAAACAGCTCGCCCAGCGGGGTTTCATGATCAAGCATGTCATCGGCCTGCCGCACGGCCTGAATTTGCGCCTCGTTCTGCGTCACCCTGCCCAGCGCCAGGGCGGCGGCGTCAACAAGAGTGACCACCGCGTCAACGGTAACGCGAGTTTTGATTTCTGGCCAGTTAAAGGCGCGCACCAGCGGTTGCGGCAGCGCCAGGCCAGAGGTTTCGATCACGATATATTCCGGTGGATTTTCACGCTCCAGCAGTTTTTCCATGGTGGGGATGAAATCCTCCGCCACGGTGCAGCAGATACAGCCATTGGCCAGTTCGATTATATCATCATCACAGCAATCTTCATTGCCGCAGGCCTTGAGCATTTCACCGTCGATACCCACATCGCCGAACTCATTGACGATCAGCGCGATGCGGCGGCCAGCGGCATTTTCAATCAGGTGGCGGATCAAGGTGGTCTTCCCCGCGCCGAGAAATCCGGTGATCACGGTGGCGGGAATTTTGCGAGCATCAGGCATGTTTTAACTCTGTTTCAGGGTGAGGGGCAAACCGGCGCTCATTAAGACAACATAACCGGCCCGCTGCGCAAGTCTTTGATTGAGCTTGCCCTGATAATCGCGAAAGGCGCGGGCGGCGGCGTTTTCCGGCACCACGCCAAGCCCCACTTCCGATGAGACCAGAACCACCTTGCCGCGCGACTGGTTCAGGGCCTCCAGCAGCCGGCCGCATTCGGCCTCCACCTGCCGTCCCGCCAGCATCAGATTGGACAGCCACAAGGTCAGGCAATCCACCATCACCATATGGCCGGGCAGGGCGTTGTCCGTTATGGCGGCGGCAAGATCGATCTCTTCTTCGATCGTGATCCATTCCCTGCCGCGGCGTTCGCGGTGGATTTTGATGCGGGCCCGCATTTCGGCGTCACCGGCGGCGGCGGTGGCAAGATAGAGCGGCTTGAGGCCGGAGCGCAGGGTGAGGTTTTCGGCAAATTCGCTTTTGCCCGAACGTGCGCCGCCCAGAATGAGCGAGAGGGATGGGGGCATGGGATGCATCTTTCAAAGCCGGTTTTCAGGTTGGGCAACTTTTCAGGTTGACTCTTAATCTGATTCTCGAGTCTTTTGACAAACTATGATCAGGAACGCAGCACAATTCAACTCATGGGCGGATGATATGCCGCTCGCCGATGCAGAGGCTATTCAAAACGCGCGGGCGCGTCAGGGGCAGCTTACCAAACCGCCCGGCTCGCTGGGGCGGCTGGAGGATCTTGCCTGCTGGATGGTGGGCTGGCAGAGGCGCGAAAAACCCCGGGCCGATAAAGTGCAGGTGGTTGTCTTTGCCGGCAATCACGGTGTGGCGGCGCGAGGGGTTTCGGCTTTTCCGGCGGAAGTTACGGTGCAGATGGTGGCCAATTTTGAAGCCGGAGGGGCAGCGATCAATGCGCTTTGCAATGCATTTGGCCATGATATGCGCGTAATCCCGCTTGAGCTTGAGCGCCCGACCCAGGATTTCACAAGGGGGGCGGCATTAAGCGAAGAGGAATGCCTTGCGGCGCTGAATGCCGGCGCGGCGGTGGTGGATGGCGGCGGCGATATCGTGGTGTTCGGCGAGATGGGCATTGGCAATACCACATCGGCCAGCGCGCTGGCGGCGGCGGTTTTTGGCGGCTGCGGCAGCGACTGGGCCGGGGCCGGAACCGGCCATGATGCGACGGGGATAAGATTAAAAGCGCAGGTTGTCAATGAGGCGCTGGCGCTGCATGAAGCTTATCTTGATACGCCGTTTGAGATTTTACGCCGTCTGGGCGGGCGCGAGATCGCGGCGATCGCAGGGGCGATTATCGCCGCGCGGGCAAAACGCATTCCGGTGGTGCTTGACGGGTTTATCGCCTGCGCTGCGGCGGGCGTTTTAACGCCGGGCAATGAGGATGCGTTGGCGCACTGCGTCGCCGGGCATGTCTCGGCCGAGGGCGGGCACAAGAATATGCTGGCAAAACTGGGGCTCATTCCGTTGCTTGATCTGGGCATGCGGCTGGGCGAGGGCAGCGGCGCGGCGCTGGCGGTGCAGGTGCTCAAGGCCGCCGCCACCACCCATGGCCAGATGGCGACCTTTGCCGAAGCGGGTGTTTCGGACCAGGAGGCATGATCGCCAGGTTGCATTTGTTTATGACCGCGCGCCGCGTCGAGTTTTACAGCGCCTTTACCCTGCTGACCCGCATCCCGCTCCCCGGCATTGATTGCAAGCCCGTACCCCAGGGCCGGGCGCTGTGGGCCTATCCGCTTGTGGGGGCGTTGATCGGCTCTTTTGGCGCCACGGCCTTTATTCTTGCCGGCATGATCGGTTTGCCGGGGGTTCTGGCGGCTGTCGCGGCTCTTGCGGCAACGGTTCTGGTCAGCGGCGCGCTGCATGAGGACGGGCTCTCTGATACGGCCGACGGGCTGGGCGGCGGCCGCACGGCGCAGGACAAGCTGCGAATCATGCGCGATTCAAATCAGGGGGTTTACGGTTCTCTTGCCCTGATGCTTTCGCTGGCCGCGCGCGGCGGGGCGATTATTGCCCTCGGGGCGGCGTCGCCGCTGGCGCTGATTGCCGCTCATGCCATCTCGCGCGGTGTGCTGGCGGTGCCCATGCGCCGGATCGATGCCGTGCGCCGCGACGGGATTACAGCCGAGGCGGGGCGGCCTTCTTATATCACGGTTCTGGCTGCGCTGGTTCTGGCAGCGCTCATTGCCGGTTTACTGCTGGGTGCGCAAAGCGCGCAGATTGTTCTTCTTCTGGCCATTGGTGCGGCTTTTGGCGTGGCCTGGCTGGCGCGGCGGCATGTGGGCGGGCTAACGGGCGATGTTCTGGGGGCGGCGCAGCAGGCGGCAGAAGTCGTTGTATTATGGAGTCTTACGCTGACTCTCAGCTGAAAACATGACTCTTTTCTTGCAGAGAAGGTCAAAGCGGGGCATGATCCTTTTTTACAAAAACAAAAGCAGGCAGAAGTCTGGCGGACAAGGTAAAAGGGAGCATCACAAGGATCGTGGATGCACAGGTTCCAGCGGTAGAGGTGCGCGGGCTGCACAAGAGTTTTGGCGCACTGCACGTCCTGAAGGGGATAGACATGCGCGCCCACAGAGGCGACGTCATCTCCATTATCGGCTCATCGGGCTCGGGGAAGAGCACATTGTTGCGCTGCATCAATATGCTCGAGATTCCCAATCAGGGCGATGTGCTGGTGGGGGGCGAGCAGATTTCCCTCATCAAGGCCAGAGGCGACGAGCGCCAGCCGGGCGATCATGCCCAGGTCAACCGCATCCGCACCCAGCTTGGCATGGTGTTCCAGAATTTCAATTTATGGTCCCATATGAGCGTGCTTGAGAATATCATCGAAGCGCCGGTGCATGTTCTGGGGCGTTCCAAAAAGGAAATGAAGCAACTGGCGGGTGAATTGCTGGAAAAGGTCGGGATTGCGGAAAAATCCGACCATTTTCCGGCCCAGCTTTCGGGCGGCCAGCAGCAGCGCGCCGCGATTGCCCGGGCGCTGGCGATGGAGCCGGATGTGCTGCTTTTTGACGAGCCGACTTCAGCGCTTGATCCTGAACTTGTCGGCGAGGTGCTCAGGGTGATAAGGGCGCTGGCGGATGAGGGGCGCACCATGATCCTTGTCACCCATGAGATGGGCTTTGCGCGCGAGGTCTCGTCCCATATCCTGTTTTTGCATGAGGGGCTGATCGAGGAGGAGGGGCCGCCGGGACAGCTTTTTGAAAATCCCAAATCGGAGCGGTGCGCCCAGTTTCTGGCCACCAATTTTTAAAACCTTTAACCAACCAGACGGGAGTAGAAGAGATGAAAAAACTGATATTATCCGCAATCGCGGCAATGATGGTGCTGGGTGCCGGATCGGCCATGGCCGAGAAAATGAAAGTGCGCATGGGCACGGAAGGGGCGTATCCTCCGTTCAATTTCATTGACAAAAACGGCAAGCTGCAGGGCTTTGATATTGATATCGGCAATGCGATCTGCAAGGCGGCCAATTTTGAGTGCACATGGGTGACCCAGGACTGGGACGGCATTATCCCCGGATTGATTGCGGAGAAATACGACACTATCATTGCCTCCATGTCGATCACCGACGAGCGCAAGAAAAAGGTCGATTTCAGCAATAAATATTACACCACCCCGGCGCGCTTCGTGACCTCGGCCAAGAACGCCAAGATGAAATTTTCCAAAGACGCACTCAAGGGCAAGACGATCGGGGTTCAGTCCTCGACCATCCATGAGAATTTCGTGCGCGACAATTTCGGCAAAATCGCCAAGATCAAATCCTATGACAAGCAGGAACAGGCCAATCTTGATCTGAAAGCGGGCCGGGTTGATTTTGTGCTCGCCGATGCGGTAGCGCTTGATGACGGCTTCCTGAAAACGCCAGCGGGCAAGGGCTTTGTGTTTGTCGGCCCGAATTATACCGACAAGAAATGGTTTGGCGACGGGGCCGGAATTGCCATCCGCAAGGGCGAAGACAAGCTGCGAAAGGCGCTTAATGCCGCCATTGACAAAATCCGCGCCGATGGCACCTATGCCAGGATCAACGCCAAATACTTTGACTTTGATGTCTATGGCGACTGATCATACTGATCTTGTCTCTCCCCCTCGTTCAGGGGGAGAGATCGCGTGAATCTTTTTGATTTTGCCGGTTACGGGGATGAAATCTGGCGCGGGGTTATGCTGACGCTTGGCGTTGGCGGCGGGGCGCTTGTCGTGGCGGTCCTCTTCGGCCTTCTCGGCGCGGCGGGTAAACTCTCAAATCACTGGATGACACAAAAACTGGCCTTCCTTTACACAACGCTGGTGCGCGGTATTCCGGAACTGGTGCTGATTATCGTGCTGTATTACGGCGTGCCTACCCTGGTGCAAAACCTTGTCCGGCTGTCCGTTCCTGGCTACCGGCTTGATTTCAATCCGGTGGTTACGGCGGTTGTCGTCATCGGTCTGATTTACGGCGCCTTTATGACGGAAGTTTTCCGCGGCGCTTTTCTGGCTGTTCCGGGGGGGCAGATGGAGGCGGCGCGCGCCTTTGGTATGAGCCGTTTCAAGACCTTCTGGCGCATTCATATGCCGCAAATGTGGCGTTTTGCCCTGCCGGGGATCGGCAATGTGTGGATGGTGCTGATCAAGGCGACCGCCCTTGTCTCGGTGATCGGGCTGAAAGATACGCTTTACTGGTCGGGCAAGGCGGGCGAGGCCCTGCATGAGCCTTTCAAGTTTCTCCTGATTGCAGCGATGATCTTTTTGGGCATCACTTTTGTTTCCGAGCAATTGTTCCGCTATGCCGAAAGCCGCGCCCAGCGCGGGGTGGAAAAGGTGAGGCATTAGGGGCGCATGGATTTTGAGCTGATTGCAAAATCATTTCCCGCCCTTATGACCGGGGCGGGCATGACCTTGTTGCTGACCATAATTTCAGCGCCTCTGGGACTGGCGCTGGCATTGCCGCTGGCCATCGCCCGGCTCTCAAAACGCAGCTGGCTGCGCCGCCCGGCGCATGCTTTCATCTATGTCTTTCGCGGTACGCCCCTTCTTATCCAGCTTTATCTGGTCTATTTCGGCCTGGGGCAGTTCCATGACACGCTTAAAGCCTGGGGGATATGGTGGTTTTTCCGCGATGAGCTTTATTGCGCCTTGTTTGTGCTGGTTCTCAATACCGGCGCCTATTCGGCCGAGATTTTCCGCGGCGCCATTGCCGGGGTTCCGGCCGGTCATATCGAGGCGGCGCTGGCGGCGGGGATGAGCTGGTTTACAAGGCTGCGGCGCATTATTCTGCCCAGCGCCTTCCGCATCGCCTGGCCGGCCTATACCAATGAGGTGGTGTTTCTCATGCAGGCGACGTCGCTTGTCTCGCTTTTGACGGTCACTGAATTGTTCCGCTCGGCCAAGATTATCGCCGTGCGCACTTTTGATATCTATTCCATGTATATTACCGTCGGGCTGATTTATCTGGTCATATCCTACGGCATAATTCTTGCTTTCGGCATGGTTGAAAAACACCTCATGCGCCATACGCGCCAGCCGGGCGGCAAAAAATCCCTGCACCAACGCGCCTTCGCGGTGCTCACCCGTTAGAGTATCCATATTAATCAAGCCCTGTTATTGACCCACATTCTGTCGTTCTTAACGAGTGCATTTGCGAGGATGATGAGCTTTCGCATGATGGCGGTTATGGCGACTTTTGATGGTTTTTGGGCTTCGGTGCGGCGAGCCTTGTCATTCAAGGTTTCCGTCAGATTTGTCACCTGTTCGCGGTCGATCCGCACCAGTTCCGCCTTGGCGGCCTCGATCGGGGCGTTCTTGTTGATGCGGATTTGGTTCGTCTTTGGAAAGGGTGACGATCTTGACCCCGGCGAAGCTCAGACGCTTGTAGATGCCGGCGATGTCTTCCTGATTGCGAGAGAGGCGGTCGAGGGCTTCGGCAAGGATAAGGATGATGTCGAACTTGCCGGCCATGGCGTCCTGAAGCAGCATTTGCACGCTCGGTCGCATCAGGGTCGCGCCCGAGCTGCCGTGATCCGTATAACTGTTATGGACCCGTCAGTCTTCCTTGTCGGCGCGTTCCTGACAGAGGCGGATTTGATCTTCGATCGAGGCGTCGCGCTGCATGTCGGTGGAATAGCGTGCGTAGATGGCAATGGCCGTCATCGATCGTCTCCCTGATCCGGCGGGGTTTTCCCGTCTTTCTGAAGACGGTCAT
This sequence comes from Alphaproteobacteria bacterium, assembly GCA_024275895.1. Classification (GTDB taxonomy): domain Bacteria; phylum Pseudomonadota; class Alphaproteobacteria; order Rhizobiales; family BM303; genus BM303. The sequence continues at coordinate 39,704 of JAJRYE010000103.1, forward strand.
AATCCTTCTCCGCCGCAGCACACGCAAGAAATTTGACCAGTTCGACCAAACGCGGGTCGAGATCGGCCCTGTTGCACGGGGCCTTACGCCGCTTCAAATTGTCGTTTCGCCGTTCCATGCTGACAGCATGGCGCAACGGCGGGCGGAAAAACCTCATGCGAACCTTGCAGCAAGCTTGTTACTGAGCATGTATCATATTTCACGATAGAAACAATATCAATATCAAATTTCATGTAATATGGTTTGAAATATCGTTTTTCATGATATAGAATCAAATTTCATGGCATTTGACAGTTTTTGCCAAAATTCAGGGGAGGGAACCGTTTTTCATGAATGAGGCTGTGCCGCAACGTTTTTCAGGTCCCGTAACAGTTTATCAGGAAAGACGCCTTCCTGAGCAGGCGACGCCTGCCGGTTATGCCGCACTGATTGATGCCTATGATCTGCCCGTGCCTTTGCCCCGGACCCTTTCCGTCATCGGTGAGCGCCACCGGGTGATCGAGGAGGGCGGCTGGCGCATTTTGACTCCCCGCCATGCACCCCATCCAACCCTTGAGGGGCACCTGACCTTCGCCCTCAAATATGAAGGGATCGATCTTGCCGTCCTCAAGCGGCTTTTTGTCACGTCCGGACCGGCCGGGATCGAAGCCCTGGTCCGCGCAAAGCCGACCGGCAGCTATGCCCGGCGCATCTGGTTTCTCTATGAGTGGCTTACCGGTAACCGCCTCGACCTGGTTGACGCGGAGGCCGGCCGCTATGTGCCTGTCGTCGATTCGGACCAGCAATGGGCGGTCGAGGGCGAGAACTCGCCGCGCCACCGGGTGAAAAACAATCTTCCGGGTACGCCGGAATTCTGTCCTTTGGTATTTCGCACTGAGAGGCTCGACCGGTTCATCGCTCTTGATCTGCCACAGCGTGCTCAGGAAATCGTCGCTAACGTTTCGCGCGACGTTCTTGCCCGGACA
>JAJRYE010000104.1 GCA_024275895.1 Alphaproteobacteria bacterium
CATAAAGCTGGCGTTCGGAATAGGATTGTTCGGGCTGGCGGTCGGAGCGGTAAAGATCGCGCACCACTTCGGCGACCAGAATAATATCGCCGGAATTGATCTTGGCTTCATATTCCTGGGCCCGGCGCGACCACATGGTGCGCTTGACCCGCGCGCGGCCGCGCAGGGTCTTTAACGCCTTGTCCATGATGTCGGTGTCGGAAAGCTTGCGCATGCCAACGGCAGAGGCCTTGGCGGTGGGAACCCGCAAAACCATTTTTTCGTGCTCAAAATCAATGATGAAAAGCTCCAGCGTGGTGCCGGCGATTTCCTCTTCCTCGATATCCTTGATCCGTCCTACGCCATGGGAGGGGTAAACAATATATTCGTTGACCCTGAAACCTTGACGTGTTTTGCGTGACGCAGCCATTCGATAACCTCTTGCTTGTCGTTTGTTCCCGTGGCGTCAAACCCTGTCTGACGCGCTTCGTCCTGTGTTTGCTTCGTGGAGCTTTTGTTGTTTGTTCCTGATTTTCAAACCTGTCCGGCCTAGTCCGGCGGGGACCATGAGCCGTAAAAAAATCCGCTCCTTTAAAGAGCGGCGGATAAAAACACAAGGATACACCTTCCAAATCTAAAAGTGGCGGAGCCTGAACCGGTAGCGCAGTCTAACACAAAACAGGCATAAAATGAAGGGGACCTGCCTGAAACAACAGGCAATGCCGTTTAACAGAAGAATTTCGTTGATGTCCTGGTTAGTGCGTCCGGGGGCTGTTGCGAAGGGTTCAGTCGCCCTCTCCGGGTTTTTCCGAGAAATACTTTTCCAGTTTGCCTTCTACCCCATCCATCTCCTCGGCGGTGTCCATCGGGTCGTGTTTTTCGGTGATGTTGGGCCAGATTTCGGCGTATTTGGCGTTCAGTTCGACCCAGGATTCCACATCCGGCTCGGTGTCGGGCAAAATGGCCTCCGCCGGACATTCAGGCTCGCAAACGCCGCAATCGATACATTCATCAGGATGGATAACCAGAAAATTCTCACCTTCATAAAAACAATCCACCGGGCAGACCTCCACGCAATCGGTGTATTTGCACATGATGCAGTTATCGACCACAACATACGTCATATTATGCTCCTGTACTTATTTCAGGTGATTTGTTCCTGTTACGAAATTCAGGCGTTTTCTATAGCATAGATGCGTGAGCATGCAACAGCCTGACGCCTAAAGATTAGCGGCAATTGATAAAATCTTCTGTGTGTTAGTCACGGTTGCTGAAAATTTGCAATTCGCGGCGCTGTTTTTTTGTCGGCCGTCCGGATCCGGGCTCGCGGCGGGCCGGTGCAAGAGGGGGCCGGTCTTCAGCGGTTTCAGCTTTTTTCTGTTCAGGCGGGGCAAGGTCATCATAAAGCAATACCGCCTCGCTATAGGGGCCGCGGCGGCTTGCCAGCTGCAGGATTTGTATCACCCGCACCTGCTTGTTAAGGACGAAGGTGAGGATATCATCGGGTTTGATTTTTTGCCCCGGTTTGGAGATGCGTTCGCCATTGCGCCTGATCCGACCTCTGGAAACAAGGGCGGCAGCGCGGGAGCGGCTTTTGATGAAGCGGGCGCTCCACAACCATTTGTCTATTCTCTGGGCCGGGGCAGACTGGTTCATGAGTGAAAACCGCCTATTCGGATTTCTCCATGCGGGCTTTTAAGGCCTGCAAGGCGGCAAAGGGCGAATTGGGATCGGGTTTGGCCGCCGGTTTTTTCCCTGTCTGTTTCCTGCCACCGCGCGGCGGGGGGCTCTTTGCGCCCGGGGGCGTTTTCTCTCCCCTTCGATGGGGCTTGCGGGGCCTGTGGGGGGGGTGTTTTTTAACCGGAACCGGACGCCAGATTTCAATGAATTTTTCGTCTTCGGGCTCTGCCGGTGCAGGTTCGGCCGCCGCTGACTCAGCCACTGCTGGCTCTGGCGCCGCTGACACTGGTGCCGGTTCAGCGGGAGCGGGGGGCTTCTCTTTGCTTTTTTCGCTTTCAGGCGTTACCTCGATTTTGCGCCTCTGGCAGCGAAAACCGATGGCGCGCAGGATTTCGGCAAAATCCTCGCCCGAGCAGCCGACAAAGGACATCATGGTAGGGGTAACGGTGAAGCCGCCGCCCTCAACCGAGCCTTCGGGGCGTTTGTCCTCGGCGCTCTCGCCCTTCCAGTACACCAGAGGGCGGATTTCATCGGCAAGGCGCTCGAGCATGTCAACCCGCACGGCGCGCAGGCCACAAAGTTTAAAACCCGATGCCTCGTAATAACCCCTTGGCAGGGCGGGGTCGGTCTTGACCGATGTGAGCCCCTCGCCGGGCGGCTCGGGCAGGGTTTCGGCGCTGGCCGCGCCCTGGAAAAGTGCCCAGAGCAGGCGGCGCAAAGAGGCGGCGGCCGGTTTTAACAGCATGGGCAGGTAAATCGAGTAGGCGCCGAAACGCACCCCGTATTTGCGCAGCTCGCCGCGGGCGTCCTGATCCAGCGCCCTGATATCCTCGGCGATGCTCTGGCGGTCAACAAGTCCGAGATGTTCGGCAAGCCGAAACGCCACGCCGCGGGCAAGACCGGTCAGCTCCCGGGCATCGCGCAGTTTGAGCAGCGGTTCCAGAAGGGCGGCAATACGGGATTCAAGCCAGTCTTGCAGCCTTTTGGCCATGGCCTCGAGCTCGGCCGCGCCAAGATGCTCGCCGGCGGCGATCTCGATTGCCGGGGCAAGAATGGTTTCGCCGGCTTTAAGATGGGCGATGATCTGCCCTTCCCACATAACCGCACCGTCAGAGTTGAGGCTGAAAGCACTGTCGGGGGCCTGAATGAGGCGGGCAGCGCGTTCGGGTATTTCCTTTGCCAGCACGGTGTTGGCGGCGGCGCGCAGGGCCTTGCCGTCAATATCGGAGTCCCGGGATTGCGGAATGAAAACGAATCCTTTCAGGGAACCGATGGTTTCGCCTTCCACGATGACATCGCCTTCCCCGGTAACAGCGGCCATTAATTCTTCCTTTTCTCTCAAGCTTTTCATAAGCACGCTGGTGCGGCGGTCAACAAAGCGTGAAACCAGTTTCTGATGCAGGGCATCGGAGAGCCTGTCTTCCAGCTTGCGCGTGACAGAGCGCCAGTTTTCCTGATCATCCAGCCATCCGGCGTGATTGGCAATGAATGTCCAGGTGCGGATATAGGATATCCGGTTTGCCAATGTATCAATATTTCCATCCGTTTTGTCCGCAAGTCTGATTTTACCGGCAAACCAGTCCTGCGGGATATGACCATCCTTTACCAGAAATTCAAAAACTTTTGCAATCAGTTCCGAATGGTCATTGGCGGCGATTTTACGGTAATCGGGAAGCTGGCAGATCTCCCATAGCAGGGCAAGATCTTCAGGCGTCCTGATCTTTGCGGTAACCTCCGCGTCCCGGCTCAGGATTTCCAGCGCCTGCTGATCGGCTCCTATGCGGGCGCGCACCAGACCGGGGCGGGCTGGCGGGCGGTTAAGGGCCTCAAACAGGGCTTCCATGCTGGTGAAATCGAGCTCGGTATTGCGCCATTGCAGGCATTTGATGCTGTCGAATTCATGGTTCTCGATGCGCGAGATGACATCGGGGTGAAAATCGGGCGCATTGGCGGTTTCGCCGAATGAGCCGTCATTCATGTGGCGTCCGGCGCGCCCGGCGATCTGGGCCAGCTCCGCAGGGCTTAGCTGGCGGTAATCGCGGCCGTCGAATTTGCGCGTTGCGGCAAAGGCGACATGATCAATCTCCATATTCAGCCCCATGCCGATGGCATCGGTGGCAACGAGAAAATCAACATCGCCCGACTGGAAGAGCTCAACCTGGGCGTTGCGGGTGCGCGGGCTCAGCGCCCCCATGACAACCGCCGCGCCGCCGCGTTGGCGGCGGACAAGCTCCGCCGTTTCATAAACGCTCTGGGCGCTAAACGCGACAATGGCGCTGCGCCGGGGCAGGCGGGAGAGTTTTTTGCGTCCCGCATAAGACAGGGAGGAAAACCGCGGCCGCGATACAAAATTGGCGCCGGGGAGCAGCTCGGCGATCAGGGGCCGCATGGTATCGGCGCCCAGAAGCATGGTTTCGGACAGGCCGCGCGCATGCAGCAGGCGGCGGGTGAAGACATGGCCGCGCTCGGCATCGGCGCTCAACTGGATTTCATCAATCGCCATGAAATCACTGGCGTGATCAAGCGGCATGGACTCGACGGTGCAGACAAAATAGGCCGGATTGGCGGGAATGATTTTTTCCTCACCGGTGATCAGCGCCACGCGCTCGGCGCCGCAGCGCGGCCGGATGCGGTCGTAAACCTCGCGCGCCAGCAGCCGCAACGGCAGACCGATAATGCAGCTGCGATGCGCCAGCAGCCGCTCGATGGCCAGATGGGTCTTGCCGGTGTTGGTGGGGCCGAGAACCGCGGTGATGCCATATCCGGAACGTTTTATCATCATGAATGTTTTCCCGGGCCTTTTTGATGCAATGGTGGAACCGGCATGGGCTGATATGTGCCAGACTGGCTCAAAGGGCTTTCATAAATTAACTTTTTGAACGTGTGAAGAACAAAGGCTGACCGAATCACTGACATGGCTTTGATTCTGTTTTTGTTCTCATCAATATCTGGTTTTTGGCAAGGTTTCGCGCATGATTTTAGATGTTCGGGGCGCTTTTGCGAACCTCTTTTGCGCCCAAAGGTTAACACAGCCGGCGCATCGGGTTAAGGAAGTCTGAAGGCGTGAGCTTCAAAATCATGATCGGACGTTAACAACCGGACCGATAGGGGAACAAACCCTGCCCGAATCACTGACCCGCAATCGTTTCCCATTTTGTTCACCGCAATATGTTGATTTCAGAGCTGAATTCTCCACGTCCGGACTTTGGAAAATTGCCGGTCCGGTCAAAAACAGCCGCTAGCGTTAAGGATTGCTGTTTCATTTTGACACAGAAGGGATTGGCCTATTTTGTTTTAAAGTTCACCGTCTGGCCGTCAATTCGGGTGCGTCTTAGATGCACAACCGCATTGGCCCATTTGGTGGGGAAATTGATTTTCACCGGGATCATCAAGGTGGCTTTGTCTACCCTGATCGGGGCGAACCAGACGGGGACATAGGGGATCGGGTTTTGCCGCTCCAGTTTTAACGTGCGGGCCGATTGTCCGGCGATGGGAACATATTTGACCATGCATTTATAGGCCGGTCCCGTATAGCCGCTTGAGCCGCCCTTCAGATAGTCCAGTTTGATATAGCGGTAGCGCAGATCCCAGATAGTGTGACCGTCAATAATCCGGTGACGGCGGCGGCAGGGGCGCCGGGTTTCATATATCGTGGCCGAGAGCAGGGATGTGAGCGGATCGGGCATGCCGGCGCGCAGCTTTTTCCTCACGGCGCTCACCCGGTTTTGGGGCAGGCGGGGGATGGTGGAGATGCGGTGGCGCGCGGCGTTGTTCCAGCTCATGCGGACCCGGTAAACCGCATCGCCGCCCTTGCCGTCGGATATGTATTGCTTCGGGCGCAGGCCCCTTGAGGATATGCGCCCGGTGACGAGGGAGTCAAAACGGCCCTGGGCAATGATATTGCCAAGCCCGACCGGCTGGATGAGCGAGGTCGCCTTATAGCGCCCCTTGTCGAGAGTAATGCCGAATTTGGCCGATACCATTGAAATCCCGGCGCCGTAAATCCGGTAGTCAAGTTCGATCTTCTTGCGCATGGCGCGGATGGCCCGGATATTGAGAAGGGGGTTTTTAACCCCCGCCATGGCGCGCGCCGCCATGGCATTGCCCTGGGGCAGAAGCAGGAAAACAAGAACCAAGATAAGACTGCGCATGGTATAACGGGGACCCGGGTCGTTTGAGAAATTGAACTGCATTCAATCCGCTTTAGCATTTTTTTTGTTTCAGGTGAGCGAATCTTTTGTAAAAAAATGCTGCCGGAAAGGCAAATTAGGTGATTTGCAGGGCAATGAAAAGCAAACAGGGCTTGACGGAAGGGTTTTTTGCGCTTTATTACGTGCAACTTCGTGTGCGGCCCTGAATTGGCCCGCCATTGGATTTTAAGAGAATTAAAGGAGGGGCTGATGTCCCGTCGTTGCGAGTTGACCGGAAAAGCGGTCCAGGCCGGAAATAATGTCAGCCATGCGCATAACAAGACACGGCGCAGGTTTTTGCCCAATCTTTGTCAGGTCTCGCTGTTGAGCGAGGCCCTGGGCAAGCAGGTGCGGCTGCGTATCAGCGCCAATGCCCTGCGCACGGTCGAGCATCGCGGCGGGCTCGATGCGTTTCTCGCCAAGGCCAAGGCGGATGAACTCTCGCTGAAGGCGCGGCGCATCAAACGCCAGATCGCCAAGGCGGCACCTGCTGAACAAGACGCAACCTAGCGTCAGCAATTTGTTTTTACTGTTATAATACCGGCGCTGGTTCAGTGCCGGTTCGGCGTGCCAAGAACTGAAAAAAAGTGATGACACCGGTATTCGTACACAGGCGCAACATCCAGATGCTCTGGCCTCTGGGCGCGATGGTGGCTGTTGTCGCTGCTTCCAACTATCTGGTTCAGTTTCCGGTTCAATACCATTTTGGCACTATCAACCTCGCCGATATTCTCACCTGGGGTGCCTTTACCTATCCGGCGGCGTTTCTTGTCACTGATCTGACAAACCGCAAATTCGGCCCGCGCCGGGCGCGCTTTGTGGTTCTTGCCGGTTTCGTGCTGGCGGTGGCGCTTTCGGTCTGGCTGGCAAGCCCGCGAATCGCCATTGCGTCGGGCGCCGCATTTTTAACGGCACAGCTTCTTGATGTGACGATCTTCGATCGCCTGCGCCGCGAGACATGGTGGCGGGCGCCGCTGATCTCTTCCGTGCTGGGCTCGCTGATTGATACCTTGCTGTTCTTCTCGCTCGCCTTTGCCGCTGTTTTTGTCATACTGGGGGCAAATGATGATTTTGCTCTTACATCTGCGCCGCTTCTGGGCGTTCTGGGGGGCGAAGTGCCGCGCTGGATGTCATGGGCGCTGGGCGATCTTGCCGTCAAGCTCATGGTGGCGCTGTTCATGCTCGCGCCCTACAGGGCCCTGCGGATGTGGCTGGCACCGCGCGATTACACCCCGGATATGGCGCTGAAAAGCTGACCCTCAGCCGATTCTTGCTCTCAACCTTTTCCGGGCAGGGCGAATTGCAGCAGCAAGGTGCGTTGAAGAATACTGAAATTATCATCGGAAATGAGGGTCAGGCGCAGCTCGCCGTCAGGGGCAGTATGAAGGCTCATGCCTTCCATATTGTCTATCGAGCGATTCATTCCCGATTCGATCAGCACCTTGCCATCAAGAACGGCGCCGGGGCGGATGGTGGCCGAGGCAATCCGGCGGATGCGGAATTGTAGACCGGAGAACATGGAAAGCTTGCGCTCAAGAATGAGAAGGTCGCCGCCGGGAAGGGTTTCGGCATCGGTCAGATCATACTCATTGCGGCGCAGAACCTTCAGGTCGCCTTTAAAGGGGCCGTTCAGTATCCAGCCCCTGATATTGCCGTTTTTGTCCAGAGACCTCTCGCTCAGGGCAATGATCGCGCCTTTTTGCGCCGTGTTTTTTCCAAATACGGCAATGGCTTCAAGGCCCTTGTTGTATTTCAGGCTTTTCAGCGCCCCGGGGGTTTTTATCGCACGTCCGGCGGCGCGCAGCCCTTTTTTGCCAAAGGCGTATTTCAATATACGGTGGCGGCGCTCGAATGAGACCAGAAGCCGGGACAAATCGCCGCCCGGATCGAGTGCGACAATCGATTCTGAATCTTTCCAGCGTTTCCCCTTCAGGGGGCGGCCGCGGGCGTTGAGAAGTTTGCTGAAGCGGACGTTTTGCAGCCCCGAGAGCCTACCTGCGTCATATTTCAGGACTGCGGACATCCACCACCCCCTGTCGCTGACCGCTACCATCTTGTCGCCCTTGCCGTTCAGGGCGAGGCCGGAAAATCCGCCAAATTTGTCATGATCGGAGGTCAGGACCAGACCGCCGCGCCATTCCAGGGCGCCAAAACGGGTGCGGGCGGCATCAAAGGGGTCAAAATTTATCGGCTGGGCATAAACCCTGATCTGGGCGATCTTGCCCGATATCGCCGGGCCAGACGCCGTTGCCGGGCTCAAGACAATCGCCAGAAGGAGGAAGACCGGGATTGCCGCTTTTGTCATCATGTTGCGCATGGCCGGCGTTTCTCGCTTTTGCATCGATCTTTCAGGCGGCAGGTCCGGGGAAGGCGGATTCATCAAAAAGTTCGGTCAGTTTGTCAACCATGGCGCCGCCAAGTTCCTCGGCATCGTTAATGGTTACGGCGCGGCGGTAGTATCTTGTCACGTCATGGCCAATGCCGATGGCGATCAGGTTGACGGGCGAGGCCATCTCGATATTGCGGATCACTTCACGCAGATGTTTTTCCAGATAATTGCCCGTATTGACCGACAAGGTTGAATCATCGACCGGAGCGCCGTCTGATATCACCATTAAAATACGGCGCTGTTCGGGCCGGGTCAGCAGCCTTTGATGTGCCCAGAGCAGCGCCTCGCCATCGATATTTTCCTTTAAAATCCCCTCGCGCATCATCAGCCCCAGATTGCGCCGCCCGCGCCGCCAGGGGCAATCGGCCGCCTTGTAGATAATATGGCGCAGATCATTGAGACGCCCCGGATTGGCGGGTTTGTTCCGGCCCAGCCAGTCCTCGCGCGCGCGGCCGCCCTTCCATGCCTTGGTGGTGAAGCCCAAAATCTCGACCTTGACGCCGCAGCGCTCAAGGGTGCGCGACAATATATCGGCGCAGGTGGCCGCCACCATGATCGGGCGGCCGCGCATGGAGCCGGAATTATCGAGCAGCAGGGTGACGATGGTATCGCGGAACTCGGCGTCATGTTCTTGCTTGAAGGAGAGAGGCTGCATCGGATCGATAATCAAACGGGTCAGGCGGGAAGGGTCAAGCTGGCCCTCTTCAAGATCAAACTCCCAGCCGCGGTTTTGCTGTGCCATGAGCTTTCGTTGCAGCCGGTTGGCCAGACGGGCCACCATCGATTGAAGATGCGCCAGTTGCCGGTCGAGAGTGGCGCGTAGGCGGGTGAGCTCTTCGGGCGAGGCTAAATCCTCAGCCGCGATCACCTCGTCATGAGCGCTGGTGAAGATGTGATAATCAGAACGGAACTGCCAGTTATGGTCGGGATATTCGGGTTGCCAGGGGCGGTTTTCCTCATCGGCGTTTACATCTCCGTCGGCATCTGATGAGCCCATGGTGTCCATATCCTGCAACAGGCTGGAGCCGTCCCCGGCCTCGGAACCGGCGCTTTGCATATCGCCCATCTCGTCTTCAGAATCAGGCGAGGTGCCCTCTTCGCTCTGGCCTTGGGTGCCGGCCTCGTTGTTTTTGTTGTCGGCCCCGTCTTCTGAATCGCAGTTTTCATCTCCGGGCTCGTCGCCAAGCTCAAGCGCATCGAGGATATCGCGGCTGAGCCGGGCAAAGCCGTCCTGATCATCAATCATGCGGGTTATTTTCGCCAGTTGTCTGCCGGCCCGGTCTTCAATCCATGTCCGCCAGGCGTCAAGGACGGGCCGGGCGGCTTCAGGAGCGGCTTTGCCGGTGAGATATTCGCGCGCCAGAAGCGCAACGGCCTCTTCCAGAGGTGGCGGGGGATTGCCGTTAGTCTGCGTTGCCCGGCGCGCCAGGTAGCGCGCGTCAAGCATGGCGTCTAGATTTTCCGCCATGCCGCTCATGGCGCTGGCGCCAAGGGCCTCGACGCGGGTTTGCTCAATGGCTTCGTAAACGGCGCGGGCCTGGGCGCTTTTGGGCTTGTGACTCTCGTATATTTTATTGTCATGCGCTGTAATACGCATGGCGGCGGCATCAGCCTGACCGCGCAGGATAGCCGCCTGCGCCTTGTCCAGATCAAGGGGTGGTTCCTCGACCCGGACGATCTTGCCGGCAAGGCCGGGCCGGGCGGCTCCAAAGGTGACTTCGGTTTCAATATCGGCCGCGATCGCCCGTGTTGCCTGAACCAGAGCGTGTTTGAAAGCCTCCTTGCGGGTCTGTGCCGGGCCGCTCATCAGCTCAGGGCGATATTAAGGCTGGATTCGGGCAACTCCTCGCCAAAGCAGCGCTGGTAAAATTCGGCCACCACGGGGCGTTCAAGCTCGTCGCATTTGTTCAGGAAGGTGACACGGAAGGCGAAGGCGATATCATCGAAAATCTGCGCGTTCTCGGCCCAGGTGATGACGGTGCGCGGTGACATCACGGTGGAAAGATCGCCGTTCATGAAGGCGCCGCGGGTGAAATCGGCCACCCGCACCATATTGGAAATGATTTCGCGTTTTTCCGGGCTTGCGGCAAAGGCCTTCACCTTGGCGAGGATAATACCCTGCTCCATGTCATGGGGCAGATAATTCAAGGTAGTAACAATCGACCAGCGGTCCATCTGGCCCTGATTGATCTGCTGGGTGCCGTGGTAAAGGCCGCTGGTATCGCCAAGACCGATGGTGTTGGTGGTGGAAAACAGCCGGAAAGCGGGGTGGGGGCGGATGACCTTGTTCTGGTCCAGCAAGGTGAGCTTGCCCGAGACCTCCAGGACCCGCTGGATGACAAACATGACATCGGGGCGTCCGGCGTCATATTCGTCAAACACCAGCGCGACATTATTTTGCAGCGCCCAGGGCAAAATGCCCTCGCGGAACTCGGTGATCTGCTTGCCGTCCTGAAGCACGATTGCGTCCTTGCCGACGAGGTCGATGCGACTGATATGGCTGTCGAGATTAACCCGGACGCAGGGCCAGTTGAGCCGGGCCGCAACCTGTTCGATATGGGTTGATTTGCCGGTGCCGTGATAGCCCTGAATCATGACCCGCCGGTTATGGGAAAACCCGGCCAGAATGGCCAGGGTGGTCTCGCGGTCAAACAGGTAGTCCTGATCCAGATCCGGCACATGCTCGTCGGCTTGCGAAAACGCCGGGGCCTTGAGGTCGGAATCAATGCCGAAGATCTGTCGGACATCGATTTCCATGTCCGGGGTCTGGATTTTCTCTGGCGTTTTAAGTGTTGTCATGGTCTTTCCTAGCAAAGCCCGACGGATTTCAGATGGCGATAGGCGTCGATAATTTCACGAAGCTGATCTTCGGCGTCACGAGAGCCGCCATTTGCGTCAGGATGATGGCGCTTGATGAGGATCTTGTACTGGATCTTTATTTGATGTGCGTCGGCGGTTTCGTCAAGTTCCATAATGCGCAGGGATTTGCGTTCCAGAGGGCGGATTTTGCGCTGCCTTGTGCGCCCGCGCGCTTCATCGGCCTTCCCGCTTCCCGAGAACAGCCCGTAGCGGTCATGCATTTTTGATGCGGGTCTTGATCCGGGGAGCTTGTCTTTTGAGCCCATGGCCCAGGTTGGCCGGTGGCCGGTCAGGGCATCGCGCTGAAAATTGGCCACATCCGTATCTTCCATGCCGTCAAAAAAATTATAACTCTTGTTGTACTGGCGCACATGATCAAGGCAGAAATGAAAATACTCACCCTTGGCATCGCGCCCTTTGGGAGCCTTGTAGGGGGCCGGTTTGCCGCATCCGCTCCACTCGCATTTCTGGCTCTCGCGGCGCAAACGCAAATCGTTTTCCGGTTTGATCCGGATGCTGTCGAAATATTTTGAAGTCAGTTTCATAACGTTCGGAATGTGGCCTTGGCCCGCTTTCTGTGGAAATCCGCGATCCTTGTTCTTGTCTGGAAAACTTGAGGATTCGCGAAAAAAACTCTATCAGGACGCGAAGGGATATCAAATTTTTACTCCAATATCAAAGAGAATGAAGCCATGAGTGTAGCAAAACAAATGGAAGAGAAGCTGATCAGGGCATTTTCGCCCTGCACGGTCGAAGTGCTGGACCAGTCGGCCAGGCATGCCGGGCATGCCGGATCGCGCCCCGGGGGCGAGACGCATTTTCATGTCACGATCGAGGCGCAGGCCTTTGCCGGCAAGAGCCGGGTGATGTGCCACCGGATGGTGAATGAGGTTTTGGCCGATGATCTGAACGGGCCGGTTCATGCGCTGGCGCTCTCGACCTCCGCGCCGGCGGGAACAGGGAAATGAGCCAAAAGCCAAGATATCGCGGCCGGCTTGTTCTCAGGGCCATTGCCCCGGATGATGCCGGGTTCATCAAGGCTCTTGCGGAGGCAAAACTGCTGACTTCAGGGCTTTCAGGTTCCAGTTGCGCCAATTTTGCCTTTGTTAACAAGGCGGGGGAACCGGTGGGCTATGCGGGGTACACGGTCTTTGACAAGATTGCCCTGCTGCGTTCATGCGTTGTGCTGCCCCGGCACCGGGGCTTGCGGGTTGGCGGACGGCTTACGGCGGCGCTGATCTCGCAGCTTCAGGGGATGGGGGTTGCCCGCGTCTATCTGCTTACCGAAGGGGCGGAGTTTTTCTTCGCAACTCTGGGCTTTGCGGCGCTGGGGCGTGATCAGGCGCCCGGGCCGATCGCCCAGACCGAGCAGTTTGTGCGTCATTGCTCCGATGAGGCGGTGTTCATGATGCGGCCGCTGGATGAAATGATGCATATGAAGCTCGATGACATTCATCCGGTGGCGAGAAAAGCAAAATAGCGGCTCAAACCGGATTATGAACCCGGCGGGGTTATGAACCCAGCGGGGTTATGCGCAAGGACGTGATCCGGTTGCGCTTGCGTTTCAGGACGTGGAAACGGTAGCCGTAATAAGTGAAGGTCTGGCCCGCCTCGGGGATGGTCTGGGCTTCGTGGATGACCAGCCCGGCGACGGTTGTGGCCTGGTCATCGGGCAATTGCCAGTCCATGGCGCGGTTGAGATCGCGAACCGGGATGGAGCCGTCCACATTGACCGACCCATCGGGCTGTGGACGCACCCCGTTAATCACCGTATCGTGCTCATCGGCAATCTCGCCGACGATTTCCTCCAGAATATCTTCCAGGGTGATCAGTCCCTGAACCTCGCCATATTCATCAACAACAATGGCAAAATGAGTCTTGCGGCGTAAAAAGGCGTTAAGCTGGTCCCTTACCGAAGTGGTCTCGGGCACGAACCATGGCGGTGTGTACAGCTCTTCCAGCCTGATCTTCTGCGGATCATTGCCGGCGTCGTTCATGGCCTGAAACAAATCCTTGGCGTGCAGAATGCCGATAATATTATCCGGCTCGTCTTTCCACACCGGCAGGCGCGTTATGCCGCTTTTGACGACCTTGGATATGATGCTGTCCACCGGCGTTTCGGCATCGATCATCTTCATTTTGGTGCGGTGGATCATGATGTCGGAGACCTCAAGCTCCTGAAGGTCAAGTATGCCGCCCAGCATGTCGCGGTCGCGCCTGATCACGCCGCCTTCCTTGTGGTGCAGGGCGATGGCACCGCGCAGTTCCTCCTGGGCGGAAAGAACGGAGGTGTCCTTGCCCGCTCCGAGCAGTTTTAAAGTCAGGCGCACAAGCCACTCCACCGCCATCGTTACGGGGGAAAAAACGGCGACCACCAGACGCAAAACCGGCGCAACGCCCAGCGCCATGCGGTCCGGGTTGCCGATGGCGTAGGTTTTGGGCAGAACCTCGGCGAAAACCACCACAAGGGCGGTCATGACCACGGTGGCGATCAAAACCCCCTTGGAGCCGAAGAAATGCAGAAATACCGAAGTCGCCAGCGCCGAGGCGAGAATATTGACCAGATTGTTGCCGAGCAAAATGGCGCCGAGAAATTTCTCCTTGCTGGAGATCAGAACCTCGATCATGGCGGCGCGGGACGAACCCTTGCGGCTGAGCTGATGAATGCGGGCGCGCGATAACGCCGTAAGGGCGGTTTCGGAGCCGGAGAAAAAGGCGGATACGGCCAGCAGCAAAACAATAAAAAACAGGGTGAGAGCGATGGTTGTGGTCATTTTTTGTCAAGTTTTTCCAGCAGGAAGGATTTGAGTTCATCTCTTGAAATATCGGCGGCGATGAAGGATTTGCCAATGGCGCGGGCGAGAATAAAAACAAGTTTGCCGCCGGTGACCTTCTTGTCCTGCTCCATGAGCTGCATCAAATGTTCTATGTCCGGCGCGGCGCCGGGGATATCGCTTATGCAAACCGGCAGGCCGGAAGCGGCAAGATGGGCACTGACGCGGCCGGCATCCTGCCCGGTGCACAGGCCGAGTTTAACCGAAAATTCAAAGGCGAGCGCCATGCCGATGGCGACCCCCTCGCCGTGGTAAAGCCGGTCGCCATAGCCGGTCGCCGCTTCCAGGACATGACCAAATGTGTGGCCGAGATTGAGCAGGGCGCGGCTTCCCCTCTCGTGCTCGTCTTTGGCGACGATGGCGGCCTTGGCGCGGCAGCTTGTCTCGATGGCGTGGATAAGCGAGGCGCTCTCGCGGGCAAAAACCCGGCTCCGGTTGGCCTCGCACCATTGAAAAAAATCAGGATCGCCGATCAGGCCGTATTTGACGATTTCGCCATAACCGGAGCGGAACTGGCGTTCGGGCAGGGTGGCCAGAACATTGCTGTCCGCCAGCACGGCGAGGGGCTGGTGAAAGGCGCCGACAAGGTTTTTGCCCTGGGGCGTGTTGATGCCGGTTTTGCCGCCCACGGAGCTGTCAACCTGGGCCAGAACCGTGGTGGGGATCTGGATAAAATTGACGCCGCGGCGGATGATATGGGCGGCAAAACCGGCCAGATCACCGATAACCCCGCCGCCAAAGGCGATAATGACATCGCCCCGCTCAATTCCGGCCCGTAAAATTTCCTCGCACAGTTTTTCCAGTTGTGAAAAACTTTTACTCGCCTCGCCGGGGGATGCAATGATGCTTTTATGGGCGATCCCGGCTTTTCCCAGCGCCGCTTGCAATGGGTTCAAATGCAGGGCGGCGACATTTTCATCGGTGATGATCAGGGTGAAGGGGCGGGCAAGATGCGGGCGGATAAGATCGCCGGCGCGCTCCAGCAATCCCGGCCCGATATGGATCGGGTAGGCGCGTTTGCCGAGATCGACGCTGAGGCTTTTGCAATGCGGGTTTGAAGGTGCAGTCATTTTAAGCGTTCGCGGGCTCCATAAGGGCGAGTTCCTCAACAACCGAGCTTACAATTGCGTCGTGAGGCTCCTCGGTGCTCACGATGGTAATTTCAGCCTGTTCATAGACAGGATAGCGCTCATTGATGAGTTTTTTCATAATGGCTTCGGGGTCGGGCTCTTGCAGCAAGGGGCGGTGTGAGCGCCGCTGTACTCTTTCCATCAGGATTTCAAGGCTTGCCTTGAGCCAGACCGAAACGCTGTTGGCGAGGATAAGCTCACGGGTGGCCGTGTTCATGAAAGCGCCGCCGCCGGTGGCCAGCACCTGGGGGCCGCCTTTCAACAGCCGGGATATGACCTTGGCCTCGCCGATTCTGAAATGGGCCTCGCCATGGGCGGCGAAGATATCGGCGATGCTTTGCCCCGCCGCTTCTTCTATCGCCTGATCGCTGTCAGTGAAGGGCAGGTCAAGCCGGGCGGCGAGGCGGCGGCCGATGGTTGTCTTGCCTGCCCCCATCAGGCCGATGAGCACAATGGAGCGATTTCCAAGCCGCGCCCTGATCTGGTTTATCTTTGTAATTTGCGACATGGAAACGTGAAAAACTGTTGCGGGGACCTGATATTTATTGAAGCTTTGCTGCTGTTTCATATCGGACAGCTTGCCTGCATGCAAGGAATGGAGGATATTTGCTCATATCGCGTGATTTGAAACAACCGGAAGAATTGTTATGCCAACCCTTTTTCGCATGTTTGTCATTCTCGCCCTGATGGGCGGCGGCTTCCTGGGCTTTCTTGTCTATCTGGGGTCTTCGGCCGAGCCGGTGCGGCAGGAGGTTCTGGTTGATATTCCGCTAAATCCGGCCGCGAAGGACGCGCGGAGCGGCAATCCGTAATGCGCTCCGGGCACCAGGGGCTCCACTATGTGGAGGCGTTTCTTGAGATGATGAGCGTCGAGCGCGCCGCCTCGGTCAATACGCTGGGGGCGTATCAATCCGATCTGCTCGATTTCATCGCCTTTATCTCACGCAAGGGGGCAAGCCTGGTGGATTTCGAGCCTGAACATATCCGCGCCTATCTTGCGGGGCTTGAAGCGGTGGGGATTGCCGCCTCAACCGCCGCGCGGCGGCTCTCCAGTATCCGGCAGATTTGCGCCTTTATGCTGGCCGAGCAGATCAGGGACGATAATCCGGCAGAGGTGATCGACAGCCCACGGCAGGGGCGAACCCTGCCCAAAACCCTGAGCGAGGCGCAGATCGGGGCCCTGCTGGAAGCGGCGCGGGAGATGACCGGGACGGCAAAAACGCAAACAGCGCGCAAAAAAGCCATGCGGCTGCATTGCCTGCTGGAGATCCTTTACGCCACCGGCTTAAGGGTCAGCGAACTGGTCGGGCTGCCGGTGAGCGCAAGGGGGATGGAGGGGCAGGTGCTGATTGTCAGCGGCAAGGGAGGGCGCGAGCGGCTGGTGCCGTTGACTCCGGCGGCGCAGACGGCGATAGAAGATTATATGGATGTGGCCGGGATCAAGCGGAGCGGCTATCTGTTTCCCTCGCGCGGCAGGGCCGGTCATCTGACGCGTCAGCGCTTTGCCCAGGAGCTGAAAACCCTGGCCATACGGGCCGGAATTTCATCAGGCGGGATTTCGCCGCATGTTCTGCGCCATGCTTTTGCCACCCATTTGCTCAATAACGGGGCCGATTTGCGCGCCGTGCAGCAGATGCTGGGGCATGCGGATATCTCCACCACCCAGATTTACACTCATGTGCTGGAAGAGCGGCTGCGCGCCCTTGTGGAGGCGCATCACCCGCTAGCGAAAATGAATTGAGCAACAGGGCATGAATTTGACGACTTACGGCTTGACAGGCCGCGGCGGGGGCGTCACTTTCGCGGGCTAGCGATGAGTGTAAAATTTGAGCATGCGTACCTATCTTGATTTTGAAAAAACGGTGGCGGAGCTGGAGGGCAAGGTTGCGGAATTGCGCAATGTTGCTGCTGACGGGCCGTCTGTCTCGCTTGACGAGGAAGTGGCCAAGCTGGAGAAAAAAGCGCTTGAGGCGCTCAAGACCATCTATGCCAATCTGACCCCGTGGCAAAAAACGCAAGTGGCGCGCCATCCGGCAAGGCCGCATTTTTCCGATTATATTTCCAAGCTGATCGAGGATTTCACCCCGCTGGCCGGGGATCGGCGCTTTGCCGAGGATTGCGCCATTATTGGCGGTTTTGGCCGTTTTCGCGGCCAGAGCATCATGGTGATCGGCCATGAAAAGGGCTCGGACACCGAAAGCCGCCTGAAGCATAATTTTGGCATGGCGCGGCCTGAGGGCTACCGCAAGGCAATGCGCCTGATGGAGATGGCGGACAAGTTTTCCATTCCGGTCCTGACCCTGATTGATACTGCCGGGGCCTATCCGGGAATCGGCGCGGAGGAGCGCGGCCAGTCCGAGGCAATTGCGCGCTCAACCGAATGTTGTCTGCGCCTGCGCGTTCCTTTGCTCAGTGTTGTGATCGGCGAGGGCGGCTCGGGCGGCGCGGTGGCGATTGCGAGCGCGAACAAGGTTTTGATGCTGGAGCATTCCATTTACACCGTGGCCTCGCCGGAGGCGGCTTCCTCGATCTTGTGGCGCGATGCTTCGAAGGCGGAAGATGCGGCCAATTCGATGCGGATTACGGCGGAAGATCTAAAAGGCTTTGGCGTCATTGACGAGATCATCCCCGAGCCGGTCGGCGGAGCGCATCGAGATCCGGTGCAGACCATCGTTTCCACCGGCAACGCCATTGAAGCGGCGCTGCAAGGGTTGAGCGCCATGAGCCGAGAGGAAATTTTGCAGGACAGACGCCGCAAATTCCTCGACCTTGGCCAGTCTCTGTAAAAATTGATAGAGTATTAACGGGCTGTACACGCATATAAGCTCGAATGAAGGTCTGATTCGTGGGATAAAGCGGGCATGATTGTTATGCGCAAAATGTTGTTTTCAATTGTCGTTGTGGTTTTAACTCTTGGCCTTTCGGGTTGCTATAGCGGCAAGGATCCCGCCATGGCGCCGTTATCAAAGGCGGTGCTGGCCGAACTGGCGATCAAGGGGCTGAAGCCGGGAAATCCTCTTTTTGTGCGTATTTTCAAGGAAGAAAGCATCCTTGAGGTGTGGATGCGGGGCAAGGGGCCCGAATACAAGAAATTCAAGACCTATAAGATCTGCAACTGGTCCGGCAAGCTGGGGCCGAAGCTGAAAACCGGCGACAAGCAGGCGCCGGAGGGGTTCTACGTCGTGAAGCCGGCACAGATGAATCCCAACTCCTCCTATCATCTCTCGTTTAATCTGGGCTTTCCCAATCTTTACGATAAAGCCTATGCGCGCACCGGCTCTTATCTGATGGTGCACGGCGATTGCAAATCGGCGGGGTGCTACGCTGTAACCGATGCGCAGATTGAGGAAATCTACGCCCTGATCCGCGAGGCGTACCGGGGCGGGCAGCGCTATTTTCAGGTGCACGCCTTTCCGTTCCGTTTAACGGAGGCCAATATGCAGCGCTATGAAGGGCATCGCTGGTATGGATTCTGGCGCAATCTCAAGGAAGGTTACGATCTGTTCGAACGCGACCGCATCCCGCCCGGCATCGGGGTTCTGGACAAGCGCTATGTGTTCGATATCCCCGGCGATGTGGATCCTTCCGGCGCCATCGGCAAACTGGATATCATCGCCAGGGATTCGGGCGCCTGACGAGCTGAACTTTGCCGTGTCTGATCCGGCAGCGGCTCAAAGCGGCCAGAAAAACAAGATGGCCGGGATCGATACGGCGATTATGAGAATTTCAAGCGGCAGGCCCATACGCCAGTAATCGCCAAAACGATAGCCGCCCGGGCCCATGATCAAGGTGTTGTTCTTGTGGCCGATGGGGGTGAGAAAGGCGCAGGATGCGGCCACCGCCACGGTCATCAAAAACGGGTCCGGATTAACATTCAGACGGGCGGCGATATCGACCGCGATGGGGGCGGTGATCACCGCCGTTGCGGTGTTGTTCATGACATCGGACAAGGTCATGGTCACCACCATCAGCAAGGTGAGAACGACAACTGCCGAATAGCCTTCCGACAGCGAGACAATGCTGCTGGCAATCAGCGCCGTGCCGCCGCTGGTCTCCAACGCGCCGCCAATGGGGATCATGGAGCCGAGCAATACGATCACCGGCCATTCCACCGAGCGGTACACCTGCTGCACGGGTACGATTTTCAACAAGGCGTAAAGGGCGACCACGCCGGCAAGGGCAACGGGCAGATAAACCAGCCCGAAAGAGGCGAGCGCAATGGCAATGGCGAAGAGTCCCGAGGCCATGAGCGCCTTGTCGCGCTGGATGAGCTGCAGGCCCCGCTCGGCAAGCGGCAGGCCGCCAAACCAGGTGGCGATTTCATGCACGCGCTCGGCCGGGCCCAGCAGCAGCAGGATATCACCGGCCCTGATTTGCAGTTTGCGCACCTGCTCACGAAAGGCGCGGCCCTGGCGCGAGATGCCCAGCAAGGTGACGCCGTGGCGGTATTGCAGACGCATTTGCAGCGCCGTGCGCCCTTCTATGCGCGCCCCGGAGGGAACCGCGACTTCAAGCAGGGAAATATCCTTTGCCGTGATTTTGCCGGGTTTTTCATTGCGGCGGTAATCCAGTTTCAGGGCGCCGGCAAAGCTGTCCATGGCCTCGGGCATGGCCTCGACCACCAGGGTGTCGCCCTTGCGGATTTCCTCGCGCCGCGCCTGTCCGGGCAGGCGCTTGCCGCGGCGGATAAGGCCGATGACGGTGACGCCTTTATCTTCGGCGATATCGTCAAGTTCGCGGACCTTCTTTCCTACCGCGTCGGAATTTTCCGGCACATGCAATTCGGCGATATAAGCCTCGATATCCATCAGCTCTTTACGCGAATCACGCGTCTTGCGCTCGGCCGGAATGAGCCGCCAGCCGATGGTGGCGATAAATAGAACCCCGATAGAGGCGCAAACCAGCCCGACAGGGGTAAAATCAAACATGGAGAACGAGGCCTGCCCCGGCAGTTTGCCGCGAAACTCGGCAATGATGATATTGGGCGGGGTGCCGATCATGGTGACCATGCCACCTAAAATGGAGGCAAAGGAGAGCGGCATCAGGGTCAGTGCCGGTGAGCGTTTGGCCCTGGCGGCAGCCTGCATATCCACCGGCATTAGCAGGGCGAGGGCAGCAACATCGTTCATGATGGCGGATAATATGGCGGAAATCCCCGCCATGGCGGCAATATGGCCGGGCAGGCTTTTGGCCAGATTGGCAACATAATGGCCAATCAGCTCCACCGCGCCGGAATTGGACAGCCCGCGCGAGATGATCAGCACCAGGGCTATAATGATGGTGGCGGGGTGGCCAAAGCCGGAAAACGCCTGTTCCTTGGGAACCACGCCCAAAGCAATGGCGAGGATAAGGGCGATAAAGGCGACAAGATCATAACGGATGCGGCCCCAGATCAGGAACACAAAGACAAAAAAGAGAAGCGAGAACAGGAGAATCTGGTCGGTGGTCATCAAAATCTTTCACTATCAAATTCATGCGCCGCGCACGGGCGGATGCGGGGCCTTGAGGATGCAAATAGGGATAGCGGGAATTTTCTGTTGCGTCTATTCTCAAATATGAAGTGCTTGACCGTCACAAGGGAGGAAAAAATGTTTGAAGATCATTTTGTCGAATCTGATGCGGGACGGCTTTTTGTGCGGGTGGAGGGGATGCATGATGCACCGGTGCTGCTCCTGCATCATTCTCTGGCGACCAGTCTGTATTCATGGGATTCCATTGTTCCGGCGCTGTCGCAAAACTACCGGGTGATCCGCTTTGACGCGCGCGGGCACGGGAAATCGGATGTCCCGGAAGGCCCGTATGACTTTACCCATCTGGCCGAGGATGTCTTGCGTATCCTTGATCAGCTGGAGGTTAACCGGGCGCATTTTCTCGGCCTTTCCATGGGCGGCATGGTGGGGCAGGTGCTGGGAATTGAGCACCCCGACCGGGTATCCGCCCTCATTCTGGCCTCGACCACCTCATTCGTGCCGCCGGAGACCGGGCCGATTTGGGATGAACGCATCGCCATGATGCGTTCCGGGGGCATGCAAAGCCAGATTGAAAGCACAATCGGGCGCTGGTTCACGCAAGGTTTCCTCGATAGCGGCGAGGGGCATGTGGACCGCATTGCCCGAATGATCGCCAGGACCCCGGTGGAGGGCTGCATCAGCTGGTGCGAGGCGATCAAAACCCTCAATCTGACGGACAAGCTGGGCGCGATCACGGCGCCAACCCTGGTGATCGTGGGTGAGGACGACCCCGGCACACCGGTTGCGGCGGCGAGGGTCATCCATGAGGCGATCGCGGGCAGTAAACTCGTCATTCTTTCCGGTGCCTCGCATCAGGCCCCGGTGGAGCAACCGGAGGCTTTTGCCGTCGCGGTGCTGGAATTCCTGAACCCGATGCGCGCCTGAGCATCCAGGCCGGACTTCAGGCAGGCCGGGGTTTAAACTCCGGCCGAAAATGTTTCAGACAGGATTTCAAATCCCGTCTGGCTGGGGAGAGCTTTCGCCGGGATGACGGGAGGGGGCGGGGTGAATGACCGGCGGCCGGTTACACCAGCCGCCCGTGGCAATGTTTGTATTTCTTGCCCGAGCCGCAGGGGCATTTGGCGTTTCTGGGCACCTTGCCCCAGGTGGCCGGGTCACCGGGGTCCAGATTGGCGGCTGCGGCGCGGCTGCGGATTGTGGCGCCGGCGCCGGAGAAATCGGCATCGATGACTTCCTCGATTTCCTCCTCGCCGGTGAGCGGGTCGATATGGGATTGCTCCAGGCCGGAAAGGTCGGCCTGACCCAGCTCCGGCACCGGTTCGTCTTCGGCCAGTTCCACATGGGCGAGCTGGCCGGTGACCGTTTCGCGCAATTGCGAGAGCAGGTTCTCAAACAGCTCGAAGCTTTCGGTCTTGTACTCGTTCAGGGGGTCGCGCTGGCCATAGCCGCGCAGGCCGATGACCTGGCGCAGATGCTCCAGGGTGAGCAGATGCTCGCGCCACAGGTGATCAAGGGTTTGCAGCAAAACCGCCTTTTCGATCTCGCGCATGACTTCCGGCGTGTACCGGGCGGATTTAAGGGCAATCGCCTCATCGGCCTCGCGCATGATGCGCTCGCGGATTTCTTCTTCCGCGATGCCTTCTTCGGCGGCCCAGTCCTTGATGGGAAGATCAAGATTAAGGGTCTGATAGCACTCTTCCTTCAGCCCTTCGGTGTCCCATTGCTCGGCATAGGCTTTTTCCGGGATATGGCGCTTGACCATGTCCTCGATCATCTGGTGGCGCATATCCTCAACCGTGCCGCCGACATCCTCGCCCTGCATCAACTCGACGCGCTGCTCGAAAATCACCTTGCGCTGATCGTTCATGACATCGTCGAATTTGAGCAGGTTCTTGCGGATATCGAAGTTGCGCGCCTCAACCTTTTGCTGCGCCTTTTCCAGCGCCTTGTTGATCCACGGATGGACGATCGCCTCGCCTTCTTCCAGCCCCAGTTTGCGCAACATGCCGTCCATGCGCTCGGAGCCGAAGATGCGCATCAGATCGTCCTGAAGCGAGAGGTAGAACTTTGAACGCCCCGGATCGCCCTGCCGTCCGGCGCGGCCGCGAAGCTGGTTGTCGATGCGGCGGCTTTCATGGCGCTCGGTGCCGATGATGTAAAGCCCGCCCGCTTCGATCACCTGTTTCTTTTTCTCGGCTATCTCATCGGCGATCGCCTTGATTTTGGCTTCTTTTTCGGGGCCATCCTCCATATCGGCGGTCTCGGCGGCGACCCGCATGTCGAAATTGCCGCCAAGCTGGATGTCGGTGCCGCGCCCGGCCATGTTGGTGGCGATGGTGATGGTTCCCGGAACGCCGGCATGGGCGATGATTTCGGCTTCTTGCTCATGATACCGGGCATTGAGGACGTTATGGGGGACTTTGAGTTTTTTGAGCTTGTCCGAGAGCATTTCGGATCGTTCAATCGAGGTGGTGCCGACAAGGGCCGGCTGGCCGCGTTTGATGCATTCGCGGATATCCTCGACGATGGCGTCGTATTTTTCCTCCGCCGTACGGTAGACCTCGTCATCCTCGTCGGTGCGCATGATGGGCAGGTTGGTGTTGATCTCGATCACGTCGAGTTTGTAAATATCCATGAACTCATCGGCTTCGGTCAGCGCCGTGCCGGTCATGCCGGCAAGTTTTTCATACATGCGGAAGTAGTTCTGGAAGGTGATCGAGGCCAGGGTCTGGTTTTCCGGCTGGATGGTGACATGCTCCTTGGCTTCCAAAGCCTGATGCAGGCCTTCGGAATAGCGCCGCCCTTCCATCATGCGGCCGGTGAACTCGTCGATGATGATCACTTCATCATTTTTGACGATGTAATCCTTATCGCGCGAAAACAGCTTGTGAGCGCGCAGTGCCTGATTGATGTGATGCACCGCGGTGACGTTTTCGACATCGTAAAGGGACTCGCCTTTCAAAATATCGGCATCGCGTAAAATCTGTTCGATATGCTCATTACCCGCTTCGGTCAGGGTCACGGCGCGGCTTTTTTCATCAACCTCGTAATCGGCATCCACAAGCTCGGGAATGAATTTGTCGATTGTTGTGTAGAAATCGGATTTGTCTTCAATGGGACCGGAAATAATCAGCGGCGTGCGCGCTTCGTCGATCAGGATCGAGTCCACTTCATCGACGATGGAAAAACCATGGCCGCGCTGCACCATTTCATCAAGATGATATTTCATATTGTCGCGCAGATAATCAAAGCCGAACTCGTTATTGGTGCCATAGGTAATATCACAGGCGTAAATCCGCTTGCGCTCGGCGTCATCAAGCCCGTGGGTGATGCAACCGACGCTGAGGCCGAGAAATTCGTAAATTTGCCCCATCCATTTGGAATCGCGCGCCGCCAGATAGTCATTGACGGTGACCACATGCACACCCTTGCCGTCCAGGGCATTAAGATAAACCGCCAGGGTGGAGACCAGGGTTTTGCCTTCGCCGGTCTTCATCTCGGCGATCTTGCCTTCATGCAGCACCATGCCGCCGATCAGCTGGACATCGAAATGGCGCTGGCCAAGGGTACGCCTTGCGGCCTCGCGGACGGTGGCAAAAGCGCGCACCAGCAGATCGTCAAGGGATTTGCCCTCTTCTTTTATCTGCCGGCGGAAGTCATCGGTGAGGGCGCGAAGCTCGTCATCGGAGAGTTTTTCCATCTCCGGCTCAACGGCATTGATGGCCTCGACCCTTCTGGCATAATCCTTGAGTTTGCGGTCGTTGGAGGATCCAAACATTTTTGAGGCAATGGAGCCCAGTCCAAACATGGCAATAACCTTTACGGGTTTGGCGAATCGTTGTGTGATTTTTTAAATAAACACCAAGATAACGCGATTTTGATGGCATCAAAGCGGTTTAAACTGGAGAGATAAGCGGGGGTGGGAATATTGTCAATGACGCGGTGGTCCGGATATGGCATAGAAGGCGCTTGATTAGCAGGCCCGCAGGGCGAAAAAAACAGTTTTAAGGAGTTTGTTGATGAAATCGGGTGCGTATTTGAAATATCCGGGCTTTGTGCTCGTTGCCGCAGGGCTTGTTTTGACCGGTCCTGCCGCCATTGCCGCCGGGGACAAGGTTCTGGCGCGGGTGGACGGGGTGGAGATCACACAAAGCGCACTGGAGTTTGCCAATGACGAGTTAAAAGGCCAGCTGGACAAGATCCCGCAGGATCAGCGCCGTTCGCTGGTGATCAAATATCTGGTGGACCGGGCATTGCTGGTAGAGGCGGCGAAAAAGGCGGGAACGGACAAAACAGCCGGTTTTGCCAAACGTCTGGCCTATTACAGGGACCGGGCCTACCGGGATGTCTATTTTGAGAATGCGACCAGGGTCAGCGATGCGCAGGCCCGGGCGTTTTATGATGAGCAGATCAAGCAGAGAAAACCGCAAACCGAAATGCGGGCGCGGCATATTCTGGTGAAAACGGAAGATGAGGCCAAGGCCATCATCAAGCAGATTGAGGGCGGGGCTGATTTTGCCGAACTGGCAAAGAAAAAATCCACCGGCCCCAGCAGCGTGCGCGGCGGGGATCTGGGCTATTTCGGCGAGGGCCAGATGGTGCCGGCATTTTCAGCCGCTGTCACGGCGATGAAAAAGGGCGAAGTTTCCAAACCGGTCAAGACCCGCTTTGGCTGGCATGTCATCAAGCTTGAGGACAAGCGCGAGAAAAGCCCTCCGGCCTATGAAGAGGTCGCGGCCGAGATCAAGAAACTGCTGCGGCGCAAAAAAGCCGGTGAGTTGATTGTCTCTTTGCGTGAAAAAGCCAAGATCGAGATCATGGACAAGAAAAAAGACGAGAAAAAAGCCAACTAGATTTCCGTTATGACGAAGATATCACCGCTTGCCCCGCCGGAGTATCCCTGCCTGCCGTCGATTGCCGGTATCCGTCTGGCGGCTTGTGAGGCGGGGATCCGCTATCAGGGCCGCAAGGATCTGATGCTGGCGCTGCTGCCCGAGGGCACAGCGGTGGCCGGGGTTTTCACCCGCTCCAAAACCGCCTCGGCGCCGGTTGAGTGGTGCCGCGAGGCTTTAAGGGGCGGCGCGGCGCGGGCGTTGGTGGTGAATTCGGGCAATGCCAACGCCTTTACCGGCCGCTCCGGCCGCGAGGCGGTGCTGGAGACGGCAAAACAGGCGGCAAAGGCGGCGGTTTGCGCTCAAAACGAGGTGTTTCTGGCCTCAACCGGAGTGATCGGCGAGGCGCTGGATGCGGGTGTCTTCACCCATCTTCTCGGCGGTCTGGCGGAGGCGGCAAGCGAGATGGGCTGGGATGAGGCCGCCGCGGCGATCATGACCACGGATACCTATCCCAAACTGGCAACGCGGCAAATTGAGATTGCAGGCAAAACCGTGACGATTAACGGTTTTGCCAAGGGCTCGGGCATGATCGCGCCAGATATGGCGACCATGCTGGCTTTTGTCTTCACGGATATCAAACTGCCGCAGGATGTGCTACAGGAGAGCCTCGCATGCGGGGTTCACGGCTCGTTCAACGCCATTACCGTGGACAGTGATACCTCGACCAGCGATACGGTTTTGCTTTTCGCCACCGGAGCGCAGGATGCAGGCGCCGGTGAGGGCGCTGTGGCGGGGTTTCGCGCCGCTCTTGACGATCTGCTGCTGGATCTGGCACATCAGGTGGTCAGGGACGGGGAAGGGGCGAGCAAATTTGTCGAGATCCGTGTTGTGGGGGCGGTATCGGATGCCTCGGCGCGCAAGCTGGCGATGTCGATTGCCAACTCGCCGCTGGTGAAAACCGCTATTGCCGGCGAGGATCCCAATTGGGGCCGCATTGTCATGGCGGTGGGCAAGGCGGGCGAGCCGGCGGAGCGGGATTTGCTCGATATCTGGATCGGCGGCCAAAGGGTAACCCGTAACGGCGCAGCGGATGCGGGGTATTGTGAGGCGGAGGCGGCGGAACATATGAAGGGGAAGAATGTTCTTATCCGGGTCAATCTTGGAGTTGGCGAAGGGGCGGATACGGTCTGGACCTGTGATTTAACCCATGATTACATAGATATTAATGCCGATTATCGAAGTTGAACGGTCTTTCTTGCGTTTTTTTAACAATTCGGGACTAGGCTGGCCCATCAGTTGGGTTCAACCCGGACAGGGGGGAAGACATTGGGGCGTTTCATAAATGCAGAACAGACAACAAGTGGTGCCGATGCCCGCATGCTGCGTCTTCTTGTGTGCTGGTCAAAAGACGAGCGCGGCGCAACGGCGGTGGAATACGGTCTGATCGCGGCCTGTATTTTCCTTGGCGTCGTCAGCAGCGCCTATCTTTTTGGCGACAATATGAGTTCCATGTTCAACTCCCTATCCTCGACGATAAACTCGACGTTGCATTAACCTGCCTGAAAATTTATCTAAAATCCGAAGGAATTATCTTGCATGATTTTAATTTTTTTATGCAAGACAAGGAGATAGTGATGGATCAACCGGCCGGGGGTAATCCCCTCGTTCTTGTTGTCGCCTGTGCGCTTATTGATCCTGACGGCAGGGTGCTGATCGCCCGGAGGCCGGAAGGAAAACATATGGCGGGGCTCTGGGAATTCCCGGGCGGAAAGGTGGAGAAACAGGAAATCCCGGAAGATGCCCTGGTACGCGAGTTGAAGGAGGAGTTGGGAATCGAGGTTTGCAAACCCTGTCTGGCGCCGCTGAGTTTTGCCAGTCATGCTTATGAGGATTTCCACCTTCTGATGCCGCTGTTTGCCACCCGCCGCTGGGAAGGCGTTATCTCGCCGGCCGAGGGGCAGAGCATCAGATGGGTCAGGCCCAGCCGCTTGCGGGATTATCCGATGCCGCCTGCCGATGAACCGCTGATCGCGCATTTGCAGGATATGATCTGATCCGGGCCGGAGAGAGTTTGAGCAGGGGCGAGAGCTGAAAATGGGCAGGGATGTGATTTTTCGTCATCTATGTGGGCGGGCAGGCGATCTGATCCGGGTATGGCGGCGTGATGAGAAGGGCCAGATGGGGGTTGGATATGCCGTCACCTCCGTGGCCGGTATCTTTACCGCCTATCAGACCACCGGCTATATCGGCAATCAGATTGCCGATATTCTGGGGCGGATCAGTTCTACTCTGGATATGGTCCTCAAGGGGCTGTATTAGGCCCCCGGGTCAATTTCAGGCGTCTTTCACCGGGCGCCAGCCGCTGAGATAGATGATCTCGAATGTCGCGGTTATGCGGCCATCCGCGGAAACAAAATTATCGGCATAATGGTCAAGGGCATAGTTCAGCGTTTTGCGCCGGAGCGGGGTTTTGCGCCGCGCCCGCATGGCGTTGGCGCCGCCCATGAGGCGCAGCTCATGCATCAGGGCGAGCGGGGAGGCGTAACGCACTTTTAAGATGTCCCGGTCGGCAACCGGGATCTCGAAGCGGGCCCGTTGCAGGAGCGCCCCCATCTGGCGGATATCGGGGAAGGGGATGACGCGCGGGCTTATGCCGCCCTCGCAAGCCTGTTCGGCGGCGGCAAAGGAGGCGCGAAGCTCGCTCAGGGTCTGTGCGCCCAGCAATGCGCCCAGAAACAGCCCGCCGGGCTTCAGGGCGCGGTTGATCTGGATGAGCAGTCCCGGCAAATCATTGGCCCATTGCAGGGCAAGAGAGCTGACGATCAAATCCTTGCTTTGCGGGGCAAGGGGCAAATTTTCCGGGTTTTTTGCCTGTAACTGATCCAGCGCAGATATGGTCTCCAGTCTGGACGTGTTGCGGAGCGCCCCGGCAAGCTGGCCGGTCTGGGTAAACAGATCAACGGCCTCATCAAAGCTGCGTTTGACCATGGTCAGCCGGTCGGTGATCTCGGTTGCGGTTTCGCATTGCAGGAAATCAATGATTTTTCCTGTTTTCAGCAGGCGGCGGTAACGGCCTTGCAAAAGCGCATGATCGAAAAGCGGGTCTGGATTGGCCGGGTTGTTCATGATCGCTTTATGCCCGTTTTGGGCCGGGGTGACAATCCGTGGCGCGGCGCTTGATTGAAAGGGGCCGGGGCGATAGATTCCAGGATATGGTTGATTTGCCGCTTCAATCTGCAAAACCGGATGATTTGCGCCTGTTGCCTGCAATTGCGGGCCGGGCATGGCAGGCAATTGCCGATTTCCTGCTGCCGCCCCAATGCGCCGGATGCGGCGAGGTTATTGAAGCCCCGGGGGCTTTATGCGCCAGCTGCTGGATCCGGATTGATTTTATCGCCGAGCCGTTTTGCGACCGGCTTGGTATTCCTTTTCCCTTCGAGGCGGGCGAAGGGGCGCTGAGCGCCCAGGCCATTGCCGCGCCGCCGGCTTATGCGCGGGCGCGCGCGGTGGCGCGCTATGATGATATGGCGCGGCGGCTTGTGCACAGCCTGAAATACAAGGACCGGCTGGAATGCGCCCCCCTGATGGGCGAGTGGATGCTGCGGGCCGGGGCCGGGCTGGTGGCCGGCAGTGATTATATCGCGCCGGTGCCGCTTTACCGCGCCCGGCTGTGGCGGCGGCGGTTTAATCAGGCGGCGCTGCTGGCGGCGCGGATCAGCGCTCTGAGCCAGGTTCGCCTGTCGGAGGATATGCTCGGGCGCATCCGCTCAACCCGCAGCCAGGTGGGGCTGAATATGGCCGAACGGCGGCGCAATGTCGCCGGGGCCTTCGCGGTTGCGCCAAAATGGCGCGGCGCGGTAAAAGGCGCCAATGTGCTGCTGGTGGATGATGTCATCACCACCGGCGCGACCATAGAGGCATGCACGAAGGCGCTTTTGCGTGCCGGGGCGGCGCAGGTGAATGTGCTTGCCTTTGCCCGGGTTGTTGATCCGGTGCGGCTGCCGGTATAAAAGCAGCGTAAGGAAAATCAGAACAGAGGGTGTTTATGGCCAAGGTTGAGATCTATACGACAAAAATCTGCCCGTTTTGTCACAGCGCCAAAAGACTGCTGAAAAACAAGGGCGTCAGGTTTGACGAAATTGATGTCACATTTGATTTCAAGACCCGCCGGGCCATGACGGAGCGCGCCGGGGGCAGCCATACGGTGCCGCAAATTTTTATTAACGGGGTTCATGTCGGCGGCTGTGATGATCTGATGGAGCTGGATATGGACGGTAAGCTTGAGCCGATGCTCGGGCAGCGCGGCGCATGAGCGCGAAATCAGGCAGGTTTCGCGCTGCTTGTGTCCAGTTGTGTTCAGGGCTCGATATTGACGCCAATATCAAGACGGCATGCGCTCTGATAAAACAGGCGGCCGGCGGCGGGGCCGATTTTATTGTTACGCCGGAAAACACATCGCTTCTGGCGCTGGACCGCAAAACCCTCCTTGCCCTTACTGTGGCGCAGGATGAGGATAAGGCTTTGCAAGTCTTTCAGGCGCTTGCGGATGAGCTTGAACGCTGGCTGTTGATCGGCTCCCTGCCGGTCCGGATCGATGCGTCCATGACGGCGAACCGGTCGTTTCTTATTGATCCGTCCGGATGTATTGCGGCGTATTACGATAAAATACATATGTTCGATGTTGAGCTGCCCGGCGGCGAGGACTACCGCGAATCCGATTATGTCCGGGCCGGAACGCGGGCGGTGACTGCGCCTTTGCCCTGGGGGCGCATCGGTCTTTCTATCTGTTACGATCTGCGCTTTGGCGCCCTTTACCGGGCGCTGGCGAAAGACGGGGCCGGATTTTTGAGCGCCCCGGCGGCCTTTACTAAAACCACCGGCAAGGCGCATTGGCATATTCTGCTGCGCGCCAGGGCGATTGAAAATGGCGCTTTCATGTTTGCCGCCGCCCAGAGCGGACACCATGAAAACGGCCGCGAGACCTATGGCCACAGCCTGATCATCTCGCCCTGGGGCGATATTCTGGCCGAGGCGGGCAAGGAACCCGGTGTGATTTTTGCCGATATTGATGGGCGTGAAGTGGCGCTTGTGCGCGGCCGTATTGGCTCGCTGCGCCATGACAGGGCCTTTAAGATAGACCATATTGACCATAAATAGAGTAAGCCAAGAGTGAAAATCCAGATCGGGGCGGGCCGGAAATGATTCATTATCAACTTTGCTGCGCTCATCACCACGAATTTGATGGCTGGTTCCGTGACAGCGCCGCCTTTGATCTTCAGGTCAAGGCGGGTGAGGTGGTCTGTCCGGTTTGCGGCTCTGTGGATATTTCCAAGGCGCTGATGGCGCCCAGTATCGGCGCTTCGAATTCGAAAATCCCGGAAAAACTGGGCGATGCAATGCAGAAAATGAATGCGCAAATCCGCCAGTTTCGCCGCCATTTGGAAGAGACAGCGGAAAATGTCGGCAAGGATTTTGCCGAAGAGGCGCGGCGCATGCATTACAACGAGACCGAAAAACGCGGCATTTACGGCGAGGCCAGCATGAGCGATGCGGTGGAACTCAGGGATGAAGGCATCGATGTCTTTCCCCTGCCGCCGCTGCCCGAAGAACAAAACTAAACCCTGCCGTGTTTAATCGGCACCGGTCTGGTGCCGGGACAGATAAAACAGGACATTCCAGAACGGCGTACGTTCATTCGTATTCACGCCCGCTGCTCAGAGTTATTTGTGCCGATCAACTTATCTGCGTTCAAGTGATTTTACTTGAACGAAGGTTGATCTAGTCTTTCCGGGCGGTGAGCATGTAATTGACATCGGTGTCGGTTGAGAGCGACCATTGGCCGCCGAGCGGGTTGTAGCTCACGCCTGTCAGATCATGGGCGCTCAGGCCCTGCCGCTCCAGCGCATCCCTGAGTTCGGCCGGGGTGACGAATTTTTCCCATTGATGGGTGCCGGCGGGCAGCCAGCGCAAGATATATTCCGCGCTGATGATGGCCAGGGCGAAGGATTTTAATGTCCGGTTCAAGGTGGCGCAAACCATCATGCCACCGGGGCGGATCAGCGCGGCGCAGGCTCCAAGGAAATGATCGATATTGGCGACATGCTCCAGCACTTCCATATTCAGCACCAGATCGAAGCTTTCACCCTTCGCCGCCAGATCTTCCGCCGTAGCGGCAAGATAATTGATCTCGAGCTCCTGTTCGCCGGCGTGGGTTGCGGCGATGTTGATATTTTTCTGCGAAGGGTCAAGGCCGGTGATATCGGCGCCAAGCCGCGCCATGGGCTCGCATAAAAGCCCGCCGCCGCAACCGATATCGAGAACGCGCAGCCCCCTGAGCGGATTTTCACCGCCAAATTGCTCTTCGGCACGGTCCCTGATGAACTCAAGACGCACCGGGTTCAGGGCGTGCAGGGGTTTGAATTTTCCCGCCGGGTCCCACCACTCGGCCGCCATGGCGGAAAAGCGGGCGATCTCGGCCGGGTCGACGGATGCGGATGCGGGAGTTTGCTCGGATGCCTGCATATCGGGGTATTTTCCGTTGCCAGAGTTGCCTCATCGCCTGTTGGGCGGTATGTATGCGCCGCACAATAGCTTAAACGGGCGCGATATGCGCGCAGTTTTTGCCGCATTGAGGGTTGAAAAGGGAAAAAAGTGGCTCGTCTGGTCATGAAATTCGGCGGCACATCGGTTGCCGATATGGAAAAAATTGCCAATGTGGCGCGCCATGTCAAGCGCGAGGTGGAGGCCGGCCATCAGGTGGCGGTGATTGTCTCGGCCATGGCGGGGCATACAAACCAGCTTGTTGCCTGGACAAACGAGGCGGCAAGGGATCCCGACCGCGGCGAATATGATGCGGTCGTTTCGGCCGGCGAGCAGATTACATCGGGCCTGCTGGCGCTCACTTTACAAGGTATGGGGGTGGCGGCGCGCTCATGGCTGGGCTGGCAAATCCCGCTCTCAACCAATGAAATGCATGGTTCGGCCCGAATCATCGATATTGATGGTAGTATGCTGGGAACCAGACTTGACAGCGGCGAGGTGGCGGTAATCGCGGGCTTTCAGGGGATCGGCGCGGACGGGCGCATAACGACCCTCGGGCGCGGCGGTTCCGATACCAGCGCGGTGGCGATCGCGGCGGCGGTCAAGGCGGATTTGTGCGATATCTATACCGATGTTGACGGGGTCTATACCACCGATCCGCGTATTGTCTCGAAGGTGCGGCGGTTGAGCCGGATTTCCTATGAGGAAATGCTGGAAATGGCCTCGCTGGGCGCCAAGGTTCTGCAAACCCGCTCCGTGCGCATGGCGATGGTCAACGGGGTGCGTCTGCGGGTGCGTTCGAGTTTTATCAGGCCTGAAGATGCCGAGCCGGTGGATATCAATAATCTGCAGGACCAGGGAACGCTTGTATGCGATGAGGAAGATATTATGGAACAGCATATCGTCAGTGGCATTGCCTATGAAAAAGACGAAGCCAAGGTCACTCTGGTCAAGGTCAGGGACAAGCCGGGGGTTTCGGCAAGAATTTTCGGCCTTCTGGCGGATGCCAATATCACGGTTGACGTGATCGTCCAGAATGTGTCCGAGGATGGCCGCAATACCGATGTGACCTTTACCGTGCCCGAAGCGGATTTGCGCCGAACCCTTGATGTGCTGGAACGCCAGCGTGATGAAATCGGTTACGGCGAACTGGTCAGTTCGTCGGATATGGTCAAGATCTCGGTTGTCGGCGCCGGTATGCGCACCCATGCAGGCGTCGCGGCACAGATGTTCTCCGCCCTGGCGGAGAATAATATCAACATTCAGGCAATCACGACCTCCGAGATCAAGATCAGCGTCCTGATTGATGCAAACTTTACCGAGCTTGCCCTGCGCACCCTGCACACCTCCTACGGGCTTGACCAGACCTGATCCGCGCCTATCTGATTCAAATAACCGTGTTTCAGGTGAATAATGCGGTTGCGGGGATGAGGGGAGTTCCCATATCCTTTGACCGGGAAGGGTCAATCAGGCGCAGCGGGTTGATTTGCGTCTTTTGAAGCCGGATTGTCCCGGAGCATTTGTTTCACGCATTTTCTGATCTGGAAAACCGGGTTTTCATGTTTTCAGGAAGTGCTTTCAGGAAGGCTGGCTCATGAGTCCTGATAGCGGTTCACGCCTGTTGCTGCGGCGATTGCGGGCGCTCATGGCCGAGCCGCTTGACGAGCAGGCCCGGCTCGACCGGGTTGTGGTTCTCATCGCCAATACCATGGTGGCCGAGGTGTGTTCCGTCTATGCGGTGGCCGAAGGCGGCCGGCTGGAGCTATTCGCCACCCAGGGCCTGAACCCGGAGGCGGTTCACCAAACCCGCCTTAAAATGGGCGAAGGGCTGGTCGGCGTGATCGCCACGACCGCCGAGGCGCTCAATCTTTCCGAGGCGCGCACCCACCCTTCCTTTGCCTACCGGCCCGAGACGGGCGAGGAGGCGTATCACTCCTTCCTCGGCGTTCCCATTCTTCATACCGGGCACACGATCGGCGTGCTGGTGGTGCAAAACCGCACAAAGCGTATTTACGAACAAGAGGAAGTTGAGGCGCTGGAGACCATCTCCATGGTGATCGCCGAAATTCTCGCGGCGCGCGGTGCGGTGGGGGCGGCGACGAGCGTGGAGCGGGTGACGGGCGCCAGACGGCTTGAGGGGGTCTCGATCGTCGCCGGGTTCGGCATCGGCCATGTGGTGCTGCATGAACCGCGGGTTCATGTTACCAATCTGATTGCGGATAATGCCGATATTGAGGTCAAACGGCTTGAATCGGCCCTTGGCGAGTTGCGCAATTCCATCGACCAGATGCTGGAGCGGGCCGACTTTTTGCACGCGAGCGAGCACCGCGAGGTGATCGAGGCTTACCGTATGTTTGCCCATGACCGGGGCTGGGTGGCGCGCATGAAAGAGGCGGTCAATGCCGGGCTGACGGCGGAGGCGGCGGTGGAGCGGGTTTTGAACGAGACCCGGACCCGGCTGGTGCGGGCGTCAAACCCTTATGTCCGCGACCGGCTGCATGATCTTGATGACCTGGCCAACCGCCTGCTGCGCCATCTTACCGGCGCCGCCATGACCGCCTCGCGGGACGAGTTGCCCCGGGACGCCATTGTCTTTGCCCATAATATCGGCCCGGCCGATCTGCTGGATTACGCCGGGCGCAACCTGCGCGGGCTGGTGCTTGAGGAAGGGGCGCTGAACGGTCACGCCGCGATTGTGGCGCGAGCGCTGGGTATTCCGTTTATCGGCCGGGTGGAAGATGTGCTGGCGATTGTCGATGACGGTAATGCCGTTATCATTGACGGGGAAACCGGCGAGGTCTTTTTGCATCCGGGAGCGGATATAAAGAAGATTTACAAGAAAAAGGCCAGGGCGGCGCGGCGGCAACAGGCCAGTTACGACAAGTTGCGCGCTCTGCCGGCGATCTCGAAGGACGGGACCGAGATCGCCTTGCAGCTCAATGCCGGTCTGCTGGTTGATCTGCCGCATATCAAGAGCACCGGCGCGGACGGCGTCGGACTGTTCCGCACCGAGCTGCAATTCATGGTGGCCTCGAAACTGCCGCGCATGAGCGAGCAGATGGATTTCTATCGCGCGGTTTTTGATGCTGCCGGTTCAAAGGGCGTTGTTTTCCGCACCCTTGATATCGGTGGCGACAAGGCGCTGCCCTACCTTCATATGGATAACGAGGAAAATCCGGCGCTGGGCTGGCGCTCCATACGCATGATCGACACGCGTCCGGCGTTGCTGCGCATGCAGGTCAGGGCGCTGCTGCGCGCGGCGGGGCGGCGCGAATTGCAGCTCATGTTCCCGTTTCTTACCGAGGTGGCCGAGTTTGTCAGGGCGCGCGAGCTGGTGGATATCGAGATTTTGCATCTGCGCAAACACGGGCATGACAGTCCTGAAACCATTAAAATCGGCGCCCTGATCGAAGTGCCCTCAATCCTGTGGCAGCTTGACGAGCTGATGCCCCTGACCGATTTTGTCTCGGTGGGCAGCAATGATCTGCACCAGCATCTTTTCGCCTGTGACCGGACAAATCCGCGGCTTTCGGGGCGCTATGACATGTTCAGTCCGGTGATGCTGAAAACCTTGCGCCATATTGTGCGAAAGGCGGCGGAACACAAGACGCCGCTGACCCTGTGCGGCGAGATGGCGGGCGATCCGCTCGGGGCCATGGCGCTGCTGGGGCTGGGGTTTCGCACCCTCTCCATGGCGGCGACATCGGTCGGGCCGGTCAAGACGATGGTTCTGGCGCTTGATGTGGAGGCGGTGGAAAACCTTGTTGCTTCAAATATCGATAACATGACAAGCAGTTTGCGCCCGGTGCTTGAGGATTTTGCCCGCCGGAATGATATTCCAGTCTGATCCGGGGGTATTTTTCAAGTTCGCTCCGGCCTTGATGCCGCTCGGACTTTCGCCGCCGGAGAGGCGGATTTCGGCGGTGGTTGCGATTTTTGGGGGATTGTCGTAATCTTGCTGCAAAGGAGAGGTCTACTGGGCCTTGGATTTTTCTCAAGGTCGGTAATGGAGTAGGTTGTTCCGGCGTGACAGTTGTCTGGCCAGGGACAAGGTAGTGATGTTTTTATCTTCCTCAAAGCAAAAGCCGGATGACGAAGTCGGGCAGATCGGGGCGCTTCTTCGTCAGTCCCGCGAGGCCATCAGTGAAAATCTTGATGATATTGCGGTTCATCTGCGGATTGACCCGGCCATCCTGAGTGCGCTTGAAGAGGGGCGGGTGCAGGATTTGCCCGGCTGGGCCCGGGCGATCGGGGCGCTGCGCAGCTATGCCGAATATCTTGATCTTGACGCGTCGCCGCTGGTGGTGCGCTACCGCAAGATCATGGCGGAGCCGGCCGGCTATACCGCCAAACCGGCGCGGCGGCCGGACCCTGAACCGGCGGTGCAAAAGCCGGCCCTGCATACGCAGGAAGAACCCCGGGCCAAAGCCGCGCCGCCGATGCGAAAACATAAAACGCCGCGCGGGCTTGTCTTCGCGGTCACGGTCTTTATCGGCATTGCGGTTTTTGCCGGGATTTACCTCTCCTCGTCACCGGTGCCGGACACGGATGTCCAGCCGGTGTCGCAAAAACTCAAAGCCATGCTTGACCGCACCATCGGCGCCGCTATCAAGGATGAGGCCGCCGATGAGACGGGCGGCGGCGTCAAGGTCAAGACGCAGACCCTGCCCCTGCCGGGGCTGGGCACGGATCAGCCGGTTGAGGCGGATAATGTAACCGCTATCACAAAAACCCCTGTTTCAGGCGAAACGGCAACGAAGGAAGCTGCCGTCATTCCGGACGGAAGCTTGGTGGCAACGTACCTCCATAATTGGCTCGTTCCGCTCCTACCCGAGACGCTGAAATGGGACGAAGAAGCCTCGCGGAATTCTGC
The DNA here is from genome assembly GCA_024275895.1 of Alphaproteobacteria bacterium. GTDB lineage: Bacteria > Pseudomonadota > Alphaproteobacteria > Rhizobiales > BM303 > BM303. The sequence continues at coordinate 36,781 of JAJRYE010000104.1, forward strand.
TTTGTTGGCTGCGAAAGCAGTCAAAACCCGTTACAAGAAATACGAACCGGGCGACGCATTGGAAAAGCGGAATAACTTCGATCTGGAAAAATCCGTGATCACCGCGGGTGTTCCCCTCGACCTGCTCGATATCGAATTGCTCAAGGCCGAACATGCCAGCTATGTCGATAGCCTCGGGTATGGAGCGAAAATCCTTCGGACCGTGTTGTTTTTCGGACTCTTCGCTGC
>JAJRYE010000105.1 GCA_024275895.1 Alphaproteobacteria bacterium
AACACTCATAAAATTTCCCCGTTTTTGTCAGGGCCCTGAACTAAACCCTCCCGGTTATCTCATCAGATACGGCCAAAAAGTCAAATACTGACTTTGTTTTCGTGACGCCCCCGCAAAACCGTTGCGTCGTTGCAAATACCGCAACATCGCAACGTAACATTAACGCCACAGTTGCGAATAAATGAATATCAAGAGACAAAGTCACATTGCTCCGTAACATGATTCTAAGCTAGTAAAGCATTGAGAGAATTTGGCGGGAACGCATCCACAACGCATCCACGCCGTCTTTATTCAGGCGCAGATCATTGATCCGGGGGAAAAATGAAACTATCAAGAAAAACACTGACAATGGCAGGCGCGGCTCTGCTGGGCGCAACCATGCTGGCCGGTCCGGCTCTGGCGACCCAAGGCTATTTCCCGCACGCCTTTGGCATTAAATCCAAGGGTCTGGCCGGTTCCGACGTGGCTTTTGCCCAAAGTGCGATGACGATTGCAGTGAACCCGGCGGGGCTTTCCGATGTGGGAAATCAGGTCAATATAGGTGTAACGGCGTTCAGTCCGCACCGGTCTTTCAGTGGCACGGCCAGTGCGCTCAGCGCATTGGGCTCAAGCGGGCAGACAAGTAAAAACACCCTTTTCGCCATTCCCAATTTCGGCATCTCCTACAAACTCAACGACAGGGCCACGGTGGGCTTTTCGCTCTATGCCGCCGGTGGCATGAATACACAATACAACAGCTCTGTGTTTAATTTGCTCGGCGTCCCCACGGGTGGCCGCACCGGCATTGACCTCATGCAGGTCGGTCTTTCTCCGGCATTTTCCTACAAGGTGACGGATGCGATCTCGCTCGGCGTCGCGCCGATTTTCTCGATCTCGCGTTTCAAGGCCACCGGGCTTGCCGCCTTCGGCGTCGGCAATAACGGCACCGCAACCGCCTATGGTGTCGGCGGCCGGGTCGGCGTTCAGGTCAAACCCAGCGAAATGTTCTCGGTCGGTGCCTATTACCAGAGCCGGATTTACATGTCAAAATTCAAAAGATATGCCGGGTTGTTTGCCGAACAGGGCGATTTTGACATTCCAGCCTCTGCCGGTCTTGGCGTTGCCTTCAAGCCGATGTCTGCCTTGACCATAACCGGCAGTTACAAACGCGTCTGGTATTCCAAGGTCAAGGCGATCGCCAATCCGATCACCAACTTCCTGATACCGGCGCCCCTTGGCGCGAATAACGGCGCCGGTTTCGGCTGGAAAGACGTGAATATTTTTTCGGTCGGCGCCCAGTATGACGTAAATGACAGATTTACGGTGCGGGCGGGCTATGCGTATAACTCGCAGCCGATCCCCTCGACTGAAACTCTGTTCAATATCCTCGCCCCGGCAACCATCCAGCACCATTTCACCGGCGGCCTGAGCTATGACATCAATGATCGCTGGACCCTGGATCTTGCGGGTATGTTTGCACCCGAAGCCAAAGTCACCGGCACAACGCCTTTCATGGGCGTTGTCGCCCCGGTCACCATCAAGATGTGGCAGGCCGAGGTTTCCGCCGGCATCACCTGGAAATTCTAAAACACCTGTTTAAACCAGACTAAAGCGCCCCGGAGTTTTTCTCCGGGGCGCTTTTTTGTTGATCAGTGCCGCTTGCTGAAATAAAGCGGCCCGTAAAGAACAAGGAAGAGCGCAAAGGCCGCCATCCATTCCAGCCCCGAGACATAAATATGCAGCAGATAGCTTTCGGTCCCCACCGCGGCGGGGATACGCGTGATGGCGGCCGAAATCACCAGCAGAAAAATGATCCGGGTTCCCCAGCCCGCGGTGAGCGGGCGGCCCGAATGCCCTAAAGAAGCGCGGGTCATAACGGCGGTGATCATGGTGCCGACAGCGCCGATGGTGAGACCGTGCAGGGCATCTTTAAACGGCAGCAGATCGCTCAGGATGGAAAATCCCAGCAGCGCCAGCCCCAGAGGTATCCATGCGTAGCCCGCATGCAAAACCAGAACCAGCGGCTCCCTGAAGGTCAGATATCCGCACCAGCGCGAGAGCCGGTAAAGCTGCAAAATGGCGGCAGCAAAAAGCAGCCATCCGGTCAGGGTTAAATCCGGCGCTGCCACCCAGAAGAGAGCCGCGAGCCCCGTCGCCACCAGCGCCGTCTTGTCGGGCCAGCCAAAACCAGCCGGGCGCGCCTCGGAGCCGCTCTTGGCCAGCCAGTTGCGGGTAAAGCTGGGGGTGATGCGCCCGCCGATCAGGCTCATCAGCATAATGATGGTAACAATCCCCAGCCGCCACCCGGCGCCATCGGTTTCCAGGATCTGCGCCGCATCGAGATGCATGATCAGATTGGCAATCATAAAGGTCAAAATAACGCCCGCTATGGGCAGATTGCGCCAGTTCTTGCCGATGACGATCTCGCGCATGATAAAGGCGAAGAAAACAGCCAGAAACGCGACATCAATCACCCCGGTCAACACCGCGCCGATTTGCGCCCCGAACAACACGGCAATGCGCCCCGCCAGCCACAGCGCCGCCAGCCCGGCCAGCGCCGCGCCGCGCACCGGCAGACGTCCGGTCCAGTTGGGAACCGCGGTGAGCAAAAACCCCGCCATGGCGGCGGCGGCAAAGCCGAACAGCATCTCATGCGCATGCCAGGCCGCTGCATCAAACAGCCCCGGCAATTCAATACTCCCCTCAAGCACCAGCAGCCAGACGCCCAGCGAAATGACGGCCCATATCCCGGCGCCGAAAAAGAACGGCCGGAAACCGGCGCTCAGGAATACGAATCCGTCAAAATGACGCCGCGCCAGAATGGAAGCGGAAGGCTCGGGTTCCGCCTGCCTGTTTTTTTCAGGGTTTTGCATTTTCGCCTCACAAACAATAAATGATCGGGGATGCGCTTGTAGGCTGGAATTCGTCCGATATCAATGTCAGAAGTCAAGCGCATGAAAAAGACCCGCGGGAACGGACCTTTTCAAACCGGATGGACACGAAAACTACTTGCTGATCCTAACATTCAGCAGATCCTTGGCGATCTCCTTGAAGATCTTGTCAAGATCGGAATTTGAGGGCGAGTCAAAATATTTATGCAGCTCGCTGGCACAGCCGCGCATCAAGGTCTTGATCGTGGAGGAATTGGCGCGAAAGGTGATGGTATAGAGCAAAATATCCTTCGCCTTGATCGCGTTGCATACGCTTTGGGTGCGCGTATTAAGCTCCGCCATCGCGGTTGAATGGTTCGTCGTCCCCAGCCGCCCGGCGGCGATATAGCCATAGCCCGAATAGGCTGATTTGTTGTGATTGGCAATCGCGGCGATATCATTCTCGCCGTCGGTGAGCAGAATAATCGCCTTGGTGTTGGCGTCATCGGAATACGCCTTGCCGGTTGTGAACGGCTCACCGGGCGAGATGGTCCGCCAGCCCCAGGCCAGACCGATGGGGATGACCGTCGTGCCATGGGCCGTCATGGCGTCAATGCTGTTTTTCAGCCCGTTCTTGTCGTTGGAAAGTGGCGTTATCGGCTGAATCCGGCAGCCCAGGGAAGGATCATAAGAGCTGCTTATGGTCAGGCCATTATATTTGCCGGCCGCCATCTGGCGGGTTTGCGCCGAGCCTGTCACCCCGTCGGCGGCGTAGGAATACCAGTAGGGCGGGCCGGTATCGGGCTCATCGGGCCAGAAATAAGGCACCCATCTGGTATCGCCGCTGCCCGGCGGCGTATCGCTAACATCCAGCGGCGAGGGCCGCGCCTCAACACAGCCGTTCCAGCTACGGTTGGAAATCTGGTTATAAAGCGTGAAAACATTGGTGCCAGGGATAAAATTCTCGCCGTGAATGGAGGAATTGGCCGCCACATCCATCCAAGCTGTATTGTTTGCGCCGATATTGACCGAGCCGGAAAACGGCACAAGCGATACCTTGATGCCGGCCGACACCGCCGGATTGACATAGAGCATGTCAATAAAGGTTTTCGCGGCATATTTCAGCGAGTCCAGCCTGCCGCCCGATGACATCGAACCCGTGTTATCAAGAACCAACGCCACCTCAAGCGATTGCTGGTCAAGAGAGACTTCCGACAACGAGGCCACGGTGATAGTGCTCATCCCCGCAAGCGCCATGAAGGTTGTCGCCAAATCCGCCTCGGCCGAGATTGTGACCGAAGAGGGCGTAAAGGTGACATTCAGCGCGCCGGGCGCGCCAAGCTCATCGGCCGGATAATTGGCGTTGAAATAATCATTTGCAATCATCGTCATCTCGGCCTCGGTGAGATAATGATTGCTCCCCACCGCCAATGCGGCATGATCAAGCGCCTCGCCGAGCCGGTTCTTGACAATATAGGCCCGCGAAAGATCAATGGCGGAGCCGATCACCAGCATCACCGGGATCAATGTCAGGGCGAAAATCATGGCAATATTACCACGCCTGTCACGCCTGAAACGGCCCAACCGGCCTTTACGGAAAATATCCGCGCCCCTTTTCACAAGACCGGATTTGATTTGCGGATCGATTTGCGGAAACATTTCGCTCTTCCACTGACAGATTCAAGGCGCCCTTTTCGCACCTGTACATATCAGCATGAAAGCGTAAATGATCGGGTAACATTTAAACTATTGCTAAAATTATTACTGTTAACCTGATCAATCCGTTAACAGCCGGAGGTAATAACTCCCGATGATTATTATTCAAAACAGCTCACGGTAACCTGGATCAAGATGCGCGATATCTTCTGAATACCATGCTGGCATGGTAAAGCGCTCGCCGGAAAAAACTTCCCCTACCCCGTGGAAATGGCGCATCCCGCCGGTAAAGCAGACGAACAGGCCCGTTTTGGGCTTCAGCCTGACTTTCTGGTTGTCGAAATAAAACTCACCGCCCTCAAAATCATCATTGAGATAGACAAGCGATGTATAGGCCCTGAACGGGGTCGGATGCGCCGAGCCATCAGGGTGGGCATTATCGGCATGGGCCGGCATCATACATCCCGCCGGCCATTTGACGATCTGGATCGTATCGGCAAATACCGGCTTTTCAAGCCGGTAAAACGCCATGATCCGCTGCGCCGCCCGCGCGCGCACATCATTCATCAACTGCTTGATATAGCTTTCCTCTTCCGGCAGGGACGAAATCCACATGAAGCGACCGGAGAAAAAATCATCTTCGGTGATTGATTTTTCCGCCCTGTGTTCATTGCGGCGATAAGCGTCAATCACCGCCCCGCATTGCTCAGGCGAAAGAAAATCCGGCTCGATATAAAAATCAGCCCCCTCTTCATGCCGCGAGACCCGGCGGTAATCCATAAAATGCGGCCTTGCCGCCTCATCCGCGCCGGAGAGGGGATCTCCGGCCCCGGTTTCCCTTATAATTTCAATATTGACTGCACCATCGGAGGTTTGAGCGATTTTTTGCTCTTTTTGCGGAGATGTTGCCAGCCTCCGGGCATGCACCGGACAGATTTGCATTGTTTGGCCCATATGGCTCATTTCGCGCATGGCGGCGGCCAGAACATCCGCAGCGCCGTCGCCCGGCGCGCCAACACCTTCAGATCGGGGCGCATCCTCATTCGCCTGATCTTCCGGCAGCGCGGTTTTCGGGTCGCTAACGATCGGCTTTTTCATCCGCCGCTTATGGGAATGAGGCACATCCGGCCGCCAGCCATCAGGCCCCTTGCCATGAAAATAAAACCGCTGCCAGGCTTTTTTAATCGCTTCCTCATCCCCCATCGCCACCTTGGCCTGATGCGCCGCGCGCGCCCTGGCCCACAGCTCATGGCGCTGTGCCAGCTCCGGATTATCGGCCAGATCAAGGATTTCCGGTTGCATGCGCGCCGCCGCGCTGGCCTGAACCGGGACGATAAAGCAATAGGGCTCACCTTTTTTAAAACGCACAGTTCCGGGCCGGGTCAGCATATAATTCATGGTGAAAGTATAGGGCAGCCAGTCCGTCTCCACGATGCCGTTAAGGGCAAAAATCCCGTCACGCGGCATATTGGGCGGCCCGCCCACCCATAAATGCCACCCCGGCGGTGTGCGGATGATGTACTCAACCGGAAAAGTCACGATCCCGCGCGAGAAATGCGAGGCGGCGAAACGATCGAAGTGGGGATAATCATCCTCGCATTCAAAGGCGATGTCATCAACACCCATGCCGCCGTTCCAGCAGATGGTGAATGTGGTGGGACAGACCAGCTCCCAGCCGGTGTTGTTGGCAATCGCCATGGGCAGGCATCTGTAGGGGTGGCGGCCGGGAAAAGCATCCATCCAGCTGCGCTGCGGCGAGCCGGGGCGGATATCCTGCGCCCCGTCCCATATTTTATAACACTGCATGGGCAGGTCTGAAGGTTTTGGCGCGTTCTTGTCGCGTTGCAGGCGTTTGGGTTTGCGGTTGACCCCGGCCGGTTTGCCTTGCCAAAGCTTCATCCCCGAACTCATTATGCTTGCCCTTCCACATTCCGGCCATTCAGCAAAGCATAGCAACAATCAGGCGCAAGCGCCATCATGGCCAAGCTGCGCAAGGATACAGAAGCGCGCCTTTTGCAGCAAATATTAAGGAAAAAATTCACCGATCCTTAGATATTGTTGCCTATGTGTTAATATATCAGGACAATTGCAATCATACGCTGCCGGGACAGCGGCCGGAACGACCATGGCAATCACAACGCAGCATATCAGGAGAGGCTCTTTTCTCCCCCGAATTATTAAAAGGTCTTTTCCGGCGGATGAAAAAGGCGCAACTGCGGTTGAATTCGCCATTGTCGGCGTGCCGTTTTTCGCCCTTTTGATGGCCATACTGGAAACCGGCATGGTATTTTACGCTCAGACCTCCATGGACGGCTCCATGACCGAGGCCGCCCGCATGATCCGGACCGGAGAGGCGCAAAAGGGCGGATGGGATCAGGCCGCTTTTCGCGCCAGAATGTGCGCCTCCATCAGCGGTCTTGTTGATTGCTCAAATGCGCTCAAGATCGAGGTGTTGAGTTTCCCCGACGCCACGGCCATCAGCCTGCCGCCGGCCCTCGACGCCAACGGGGATCTGAAAAGCAGTTACACCTATTCACCCGGCGCACCCAATGAAACGGTGGTTGTGCGGGTTTTTTACGCCTGGGATCTGATCCTTGGCATTCCCGGCCTGGGTTTAAGCAACATGAACGGCAATAAACGCCTGCTCACCGCCGCCGCCGTGTTTAAAAACGAGCCGTTTCCACCATAGGATGCGCTTCACGCAATGCAAGTTTTCCGCTATATGTTGAATATTCCAGCCGCTTCAATGATAGCGATTCGACCATGTCTGCGCGATGATCAAAGATAACCCGCCCTCAACGCCCCCTGGGAACACGCCGCAAGAGGCGGATTCAAACCGGAGTATTGTGGAAAAATCAGCGGCTTTTCTGCGCAATACGGTTTTTGTCAACAACGACAAGGGGGGAGTTGCGGTTGAATTCGCCCTGATCCTACCGGTCATGCTGGCCGCCTATCTGGGCGTGGTCGAGCTCTCCCAGGCTCTCACCGCCGACCGCAAGATGACCCGCGCCACCAGCACGATTGCCGATCTTGCCGCCCGCTCACCGCTTTTTGACGCGACAGAGGCCGCAAACGCCGTCAAGGCTGCCGAAGCCATTTTAGCCCCTTATGACACCTCAACCCTCAAATTCAGGCTCTCGGCGGTCAAACTCGACACCGGTGACGGCAAGATCAAGGTGGACTGGAGCTTTGCCCATGGCCCGGGCATGACGCCCTATTACAAGGATCAGGTCATTAACACGGTTCCCGGCGGCCTGATGCTGCCGGACAGCTCCCTGGTGATCGCCGAGGTGAATTATGAATACACATCCCCCATTGGAGACCTTTTCAGCAGCGGCGTAACCTTAACTGATACATTTTACGCCCACCCCCGCAAAGCCGTTCAGGGTGCCGTAGGTACGCCGCCACCACCGCCTCCGCCACCACCGCCGCCGCCGCCGCCGCCTCCGCCG